>JBKCUI010000170.1:0-4421 GCA_046318495.1 Pirellula sp.
AGCGGGTTGAGTTCGACCAAGGCCGGGTCCATTTGCGTCGGGCGGCTGTTGGGTGCCGGGACGACGGTGCCGCCGAGGTTTCGTAACACCGTGCTCGACTGCAATGCCATCTGGATGGCTTCTTGCAGTTTCAAGTCGTAGGTAGGCAAGTCGCTCGGGTTTTCGAGGGCCAGCGGAGTGATGGCTTCGGTGGCGAGCGCCGGGACCGTGTCGGGAACATTTGGCTGTTCGATCTGCGTGACGAAGCTTTGGAAGTACGAAACGTCCTTCGTGTCTCGCCATGCCTTGAAGCGATCGACCGGGCTGCACCCGGTGGCGAACACCGATGCCAAACACATCGATGCGACCCATCGCTGAAACGTAGACTTGTGTCGAATGCTCATGCCCGTCCTCGGTCTGCTTCCGTGTGACAGTTCGGGTTGTCGTGAGTTATGTGCTCTGCGTCGATCGCAAGGAACTCGCCTCGCCAAGGACATTCGCACCGTCGGACCAAATCGAAGCCATGTGTTGGGCCTCTTTGCGAAGGCATCACCTGCGTTGAGGTCTGATTTACCCCCAAGGCATCGCTACAAGCCGCCTTAGTGGCAAACTTCGCCTAAATGGTCCAATCGGAATATCGGACGGTCGCTGCCGCAAACTGAAACCGCCAAACCAGAAAAGCCAATTTTCTCGGAACAGGCCCCCTGTAGCCCCTGGGTTGCTCAGATTGCCCGGCTTGCCAGGTTGCTGTGCCGCGTTGGGCGCGGCGGCTGGTGGTAAACTTTGCTCACGCGGCAAAGTTTGCTCAAGCTGTGCCTTTTAACTGCCGATGCTGCGGATATGGGAAAACAGCAGTCCTCTTTCAACGAATCGCTGGCCGGGCGGCTACAGGCTGCCTTTGTGCGCGTCGCCAACGCCTGGGGCAATGTCGTCATCCAGGGAATCGACACGCTGGGGGACATTTCGCTCTTTGCTTGGCGGATGCTGAATTGGATGATTCGCAGCAAGCCGCGTCGCGAGACGTTGATGCCAAACTTCTACAGCGTGGGAGTGCTCAGTCTGCCGGTCGTGGCACTTACGGGCACCTTCATCGGAATGGTTTTGGCGATCCAGAGCTACCATCAATTCAAGTCGATGGGATTGGAGAGCAAGTTGGGTGCGGTCATCACCATGTCGTTGGTACGGGAGTTGGGGCCGGTGCTCGCAGCCACCATGTTGGCGGGCCGCGTCGGCAGCGCCATGGCGGCGGTCATCGGCACGATGCGCGTCACCGAACAGATCGATGCGCTGGTGAGCATGGGCGCCAACCCGATCCATTACTTGGTGGTGCCTCGGTTTCTAGCGTGCGTACTCCTGATTCCGGCGCTGACCATCATGGCAGACTTTATGGGAATCGTCGGGGGCTACTTTTTCAGCGTGGTAGTTTTTGGCATCGATCACGCCCAATACCTTAAGAACAGCCGCGAGTTCGTCAGCGGTTTTGACTTTTTCACCGGGATTTTCAAGAGCGTGTTCTTCGGAGCCACCATCGCCATTGTCAGTTGCTATCGCGGCTTTCATTGCAACGCAGGAGCCGAAGGGGTCGGTCGGGCCGCGACGGCAGCATTCGTGCAGAGCTTTGTGATGATCTTGGCTCTGGACATCGTGCTCAACATGTTTTTGGACGGAGTCTATTACTCCCTGTGGCCCAACAGTGGATCCAAGTTGCTGTGATGAACGACGCACCGAGCACGGAATCCCAACCTCAGCACGAGACGAGCGAACGACCGCTGGTCCGAACCGAGAACCTTTGCATTCAATTCGGACGTCAAATCGTTTTGAACAACGTTTCCATCGCGATCCCCAAAGGACAGACGGTGGCCATCATCGGCGAAAGCGGTTGCGGCAAGACGATGTTCCTCAAGTCGCTGGTCGGGTTGATTCCCGCTTCTAGCGGTAAGGTGGAGTTCGATGGAAAAGACATCCATTCGATGCCTGAGAATGAGTTGACGCGACTGCGGAGCAAGTTCGGATTTGTTTTTCAGAATGCGGCGTTGTTCGACAGCATGAACATAGAGCAAAACATCGCCTTTCCCATGCAACAGCACGGCATCCCAGCAGGCCAATCGGCACGCAAGCTGATCGAACAGCGGCTGACGGAGGTCGGGTTGCCACGCAATGTGCTGAACAAGCGACCCTCGCAGCTCTCGGGTGGGATGCGCAAGCGCGTCGGCTTGGCCCGAGCTTTGATCCTCGAACCGGAATTGTTGCTCTACGATGAACCCACCACGGGGCTCGACCCCATCATGAGCGACGTCATCAACGAATTGATTTTGCGCACGCAAGCCCGTTACTCCGTGACGAGCATTCTCGTCACCCACGATATGCATTCGGCATGCAAAGTCGCCGACCGCGTGATCATGCTCTATCCCTACAGCCGACTCCATCCTGGCGAGTCGCAAATCCTTTTCGATGGTCCGCCCGAAGCATTGGAAACGGCTCGAGATCGCCGGGTCCGCCAGTTTGTGCGAGGCGAGGCCGGCGAGAGATTGATGGAGCTGCTGGCCACGCAAACGCAGCATGCCGAAGAAACTCCCCAATTGCACGACACGGTCGCCCGAAGAGAGGCGAGGTAATTCACCATGGACGACAACGGTTATCGTTTTGGTGTCGGAGTCTTGGTGCTGGCTTCGGCCATCATCGGAGTGCTCCTGATCGCATTCTTTGGCGCTGTTCCCAAGTTCTGGGTCGAGCGTTACCGCTTCACGGTGAACTTTCCGGCCGCACCCAACGTCGGGGTCGATACGCCTGTACGCAAGAATGGAGTGCTTATCGGACGCGTTGCGAAAGTCGAGCTGCGCAAGCAGCGCGGTGGCGGTGTGGATTTGTTGCTGGAAATCGATCGCGAATATGAGCTTCGCGTCGGCGAAACGCCTCGTATCAAAACAGGCTCGCTCATCAGCGGCGACTCGATCATCGAATTCATCGAGCCCGAGCCTCGGGAACTGCTGACGCGCTTCGATGGCTCGGCCGGTTCGCCGCGCGACCAAGTCCTCGACGAACGGGAGATGGCGGCATCGCAGGCCGTGATCGGACCGCAAGATTTTATTGCCTCGGGCCAAGTCGTCCCCGATCCGCTCGAAGCGGTTGGAGATTTGGTGGGATTGGCCAATTCGCTGCAACGCGTGGCCGAACGCCTCGACAATATCTTGACCGTCGCACAAGACACCATCGGCGAAGGGGATCTGCCGATCCGCGAAGTGACCAAGTCCTTCAAAGAGACCGTCGACAACATCAACGTGACCGTCAGCACGATCAATCGCATCGGAACGCAAGTCGAACGGGCTCAGATTCCAGACTTGATCGCCGACGCGCTCAATGAAGTTCCCAAGTTGTTCCGAGAAGCTCAAGGCACGCTGTCGCAACTGCAGACCACGCTCAAGGGCTTTGACGAGTTCAGCCGCAGTCTGGAAGGCATCAGCAGCGAGTTCGAGGGCATTGGCGAAACGGTGCAATCGGCGATCAAAAACGCCGACCAAGCCATTGGCAACATTGCGGAGATCACCGAACCGATCAGTCAACGAAGCGATGTGCTGGCGGACAACCTTGTTCGTTCACTGGGCCATATTGAAGCGTTGGCGGCCGATCTGCGAGTCTTCGCCAATCGCTTGAACAACAGCCAAGGCACGATTGCCAAGCTGATCGACGATCCCGCCATGTATGGCAAGATCAACGACACGCTTGACAACGTGCGGTTGGTTTCTGGCAACGTGGAGTTGCTTTCGCGTCGGTTGCATCCGATCGTGGAAGACGTCCGCATCTTGACCGACAAAGTCTCCCGCGATCCAGGCCAACTTGGGGTGCGCGGACTGCTCAACCCCCGCCCGACCGGTGTCGGTCTCAAGTAGGAGCCTTTTGGTTGTTGAGTGGGTGACAAGTAGAGTCGTCGGGGAAAAGACCAAGACGCATCGCGCCCGATGGGGGCGAGCCCTATGGAAACGAACGACCAACTAGGACAGGCATTGCGAGGGCAAGTTAACCAATGCCGATGGGAACCAATGTCTCGACTACATCATCCGCTGGCGCAATTGCGCTTGCAGTTCGGACGCCAAGGCTTCCAGGTCCGCTTGAGAATGGGATCGCAACTCCTCGTCGGTCGACCGAGTTGCATTCAGTAGGCTCTGCAAGGTGCGAATCCTGCCGAAAAGCTCTCCTTGCTCGCGTCCCTGCTCAAGTCCTTCTTCACGTCCTTGCTCAAATCCTTCTTCGCGTCCTTCCTCACGTCCTCGTTTTAGAAGTTGATCGGCGATCGAACCGGGTTCAATTTGCGTGGGGAAGATTTTCTGAACGGTCATGGTACGAACCAACCAGGTCAGGCACAGCGCGGGCAAGATAACGAATGCCGATGGCACCCACAGAGTCGAGCAAGTCATCCGCTTCAGCAAATGAGCGTGCAGTACGGA
>JBKCUI010000171.1:0-2420 GCA_046318495.1 Pirellula sp.
TATCTTTGACGAGGTTGCGGAAGACCTCCGCGCTGAACGCGCCCGCCGGCTTTGGAAGCGCTACGGGACCCTGGTCTTGGGCGTGCTGATCTTTGTGCTGGCCGGCATTGGCGCCCATCAAAGCTGGCGCTGGTATGAAGCGCGGGAGGCTGAAAAGGCCGGCATGGCCTTCATGGCGGCGCATCGCGCGGCGGAAGCCGAAGGCGCGGACCTCAAATCCATGGCGCAGCGCTTTGAAGAAGCGTCGCGCGGGGCGCCTGCTGGCTATCGTGATTTGGCCCGGCTGCGCGCTGCTGCGCTCAAGGCCGAAACCGGGGATTTGCCGGAAGCGCTTCGGCTTTATGAGGCGATTGCCTCCGATAGCAGTGCTGATCCGCTTTATCGCGATTTGGCGTCCTTGCTTTGGGTGATTCGTTCGCTTGATCAGGGGGATTTGGCCATGCTGGCCGCGCGCATTACGCCGCTGGCCAGGCCCGAATCGGCCTGGAATGCCTCGGCGCGCGAAGTGGCGGGCCTGATTGCGCTGCGTGCCGGTAGGCGGGATGAAGCGCGCCTAGCCTTCCAGGCGCTGGCCGCTGATGTCACGGCGCCGCGTGGCGTCCGCGAAAGGGCACAACGCTTGGCGATGGGGCTTGAAGGATGACAGGGCGGGATATTTCTCGGCGCGCTTGGCTGCTGGGCTCGGCGGGGCTTCTGGCCGGCTGCGAAACGCTGGATAGTATTTTCGGCGAACGCCGCGTGAAAATTGTTGGTGAACGCAAGCCGGTGATGACGCTGCCGGATCGTAGCGTTGAAGCGGATGCCGAAGCGCGCGGGCTGACGATCGCCCTGCCTCCGCAGGAACAGCGCAGCCTTTGGCCTCAGCTTGGCGGCGTGGCGAGCCATACGGGCGGGCATATCGCGCTTGGTGCCAATCTGCGTCAGGCGTGGTCGGCTAGCTTCGGCACGGGCACCTCCTTCCGCCGCCGCGTTGTCGCCGGCCCGGTTGCCAGCGCGGATCGCGTTTTCATGGGCGATGCGACTGGCTTTGTTTCCGCCTTCAACATCGCCAATGGCGCGCGGCTTTGGCGCGTTGATACGCGCCCGGAAAATGAACGCGGCGATGGCGGCGGCGTTGGCGTGATCGTGGAAGGCGATACGGTTTTTGTCACCACCGTGCTGTCTGAGGTGCTTGCCCTTTCCGCCGCTGATGGCGCGGTTAAATGGCGCGTGCGCCTGCAGGCGCCCATGCGCGGTGCGGCTTCCATCGCCAATGGCCGGATTTTTGTCACGACCCTGGAAAGCACGCTGGTGGCGCTTTCGGCCGAAGATGGAAAAGTGCTTTGGCGCTACCGTGCCCAGGCAATCCAGACCGTGCCACTTGGCCTGCCGCCGCCCGCCATTGCTGGTGATATTGTAGTGGCGGGCTTTCCTTCCGGTGAAATCCTGGCCTTCCGGGCCAATGATGGAAGGGTGCTCTGGAGTGACAGCCTGGCCGCCGCCGGCGGCACCAGCCTTGCCGATGTGGGCAGTGTGCGCGCCGCGCCGGTGATTTCGGGCAATGATGTCATTGCCATTGGCATGGGCGGGATCGGGCTTTCGATTGATCTGCGCGCTGGCAGGCGCATTTGGGAACGCGAATTTGGTGGCACAGAAATGCCCTGGGCCGCGGGCGAATGGGTGTTTGGCGTGACCGATTCCGGTGAAGTCGCAGCTTTGCAGCGCGAAACAGGCATGGCCCGCTGGGCGGTTTCGCTCCGCCCGCCGGCGCAGGGCAATCGGCCGCAGCCACTGGTGCAGCTATCCTCTCCTTTATTGGCCGGCGGGCGACTTTTTGTCGGCACCAGCCTGGCGGAGCTTGTTTCGCTTGATCCATCCAATGGCGATGTGCTGGCGCGGCAGCGCCTGCCAGGCGCGCTTTCCTTGCCGATGATCGTGGTGGGGGGGCGGCTGATCCTGGCGACCGATGATGGCAGCCTGATCGCCTTTGCGGGCGAAGGCTGATCCGAAGGGTCTGATGCAGCCCGTCATTGTCATTCTGGGCCGGCCCAATGTCGGCAAATCCACGCTGTTCAATCGGCTGGCGCAGCGGCGCATTGCCCTGGTGCATGACACGCCTGGCGTCACACGTGACCGGAAGGAAGTGACCGCGCGCATCGCCGGACGCGATGTGACCTTGGTGGATACTGCCGGGCTTGAGGAAGCGCCCCCCGATACCGTGCCCGGCCGCATGCGCGCGAGTTCCGAGGCCGCTTTGCGTGGCGCCTCCCTCGTGCTGTTTGTGATGGATGCGCGCGCAGGCATCACGCCCGCGGATCGCGCTTTTGCGGCCTGGCTCAGGCGGATGCGCGTGCCGGTGCTGGTTGTCGCGAATAAGGCAGAAGGCCGCGCCGGCACCACCGCCGCCATGGAAGCCTTTGAATTGGGCCTGGGCGACCCGG
>JBKCUI010000172.1:0-19247 GCA_046318495.1 Pirellula sp.
GTTCCGTCCCGGTCGAAGCCATTTTCATCGTCGATCACCTCCGGGACATGGATCTAGGACAGTTGATCCAACGCGTGCGGTCCAACCCTTCCACCTCGGCTGTCCCGATCGCGTTGCTTGCTGATTCTCTAAGCAGGGGCGAACACAGCGTGGCCGCTTCGGACCCGCGCGTGGTAATGGGCAGCGTCCCGCCCGAAGTGGATGGATTAGGTGACATTCTACGACGCTTGCAAGGCATCGCCGAATGGCCCCGAGTCGATTCGAACCAACGAATCCTTTGGAAAGAGTCCGCAATCAACTACTTCAAGGCGCTGGGGCCAGGAGTCCGTAAGGACGGAACCAGCCCCTTCGCAGATCTGCTCGCCACCACCCAAGAGGAGCAACAGAACTTGCTCCGCATCGCTGCTGACGCCGATGCCACCGTGTCGAAACGCGAGCAGGCAAGCCGAATTTTTGTGCAATCGGTTCGTCGATTTGGCCTGTTGATCTCTTCCGAGACGTCGAATGCCCAGTACGATGTGTATAACGCGCGGGGCGAGAATGAGCCGGTGACCCGCGCTGTGCTGGGACGCATTTTGGATGCGATCGAGGCCTCCACCGGGCAGCGATCGTGGGCGGATGTCTCCCCATAACTGCCGAGGCGGAACGGCATAGCACCATGGCTCGGCTCCGTTGTGTGCGAAGCTGCCGATGGCCAGTCCTGGTCCAGATTCTGGAAAATCCAAATTGCTCGGCCCGACCCTCCTACCCGGGGTGATCGGTTCGTCCCCTGCCATGCAGGAAGTGGCCCGGGTCACCAGGCGGGTCGCTCTGACCAACGCATCCGTGCTTCTGCTCGGCGAAACGGGGACCGGCAAAGAAGTCATCGCCAACGCCATCCACCAACTCAGCAACCGCGTCGGCGGGCCTTTTGTGAAGGTTAACTGCGGGGCTTTGAGCGAAAGCCTCTTGGAAAGCGAGCTTTTCGGACACGTTCGCGGCGCATTCACGGGAGCCGTCGGCAATCGGGCGGGACGGTTCGAAGCCGCCCACACAGGCTCGATCTTCCTCGATGAAATCAACAGCACCTCGCTTCATCTGCAGGTCAAACTCCTTCGCGTTCTCCAGCAGAAAGAGTTCGAACGGGTCGGCGATACCGAGACGGTCACCGTCGACACCCGTCTGATCGCCGCCAGCAACCGCGATCTGGCTGAGGAAATCCGCGAAGAACGCTTTCGCGAAGACCTTTACTGGCGGCTCAACGTCGTGCCGATCGAATTGCCTCCGCTCCGCAAACGCCGCGAAGACATTCCCGCCTTGGTCGCGTTCTTCCTGCAACTGTACAGTGAACAGAACGACCGCTACGTCGTCCACATCCAGCGCGAAGCCATGCAAGCGCTCCAAGATTATCACTGGCCCGGCAACGTCCGCGAACTGCAGAACTACGTCGAACGGGCCGTAGTGATGTCCGACTCCGATGAGTTAACGATTGAATTGCTTCCCGGGGTGGTAACCGGAGCGCAGCCGCCGCAAAGCTTCACCCCCATCTCGTCCGTGCCGATGGATTTTGAATCGCTCTCCAAACAGTTGGTGGCCGAAGGGCTGCGGCTGAGCCAACCCGACCCGACCGATTTGCATTCGCGGATCGTCGACAAAGTCGAGAAGGAATTGATTGCGCAAGTCCTCCAAGCCTGCTCGTTCGTCCAGACCAAGGCCGCCACCCGGCTCGGCATCAACCGCAACACATTGCACAAAAAAATGAAGGACTATAACCTCGAAGGGGAAGACTCTTCGGATTGATCGTCCTGAAGCGTTGGCCCGAGCCGCGCCTACCCCTCACGAGCGTTTCGTTCGTTTCCCCTCTAGGTTTCATCCATGCCACACCGTTTCAGCACCATCGAGTCCGCCGTCGCAGCCGTCGCAGCGGGCAAGGTCGTTATCGTCCTGGATGACGAAGATCGCGAAAATGAAGGGGACTTTGTCTGCGCCGCCGAAAGGGTGACGACAGAGACGGTCAACTTCATGCTGGCCGGGCACGGCCAACTCTGCTGCTCAATCCTCCCTACGGTTTCCAAGCGACTGGAACTGCGACCGCTGGTCGAGCAGAACACTTCGCCGCTGACGACTGCGTTCATGACACCAGTCGACTACGCCGGATGCAAAACAGGCATCACCGCTGCCGAACGCGCGGAGACCATCCGGCGACTGGCCAACGAACACACCAAGCCCAGCGACTTTGTTCGCCCAGGCCACGTTTATCCGCTGCTGGCGATGGAAGGTGGAGTCCTCCGCCGCGCCGGTCACACGGAAGCTTCTGTCGATTTGGCTCGTATGGCGGGCCTAGCTCCTGCCGGCGTGTTGTGCGAGATCCTCAACGCAGAAGGAGACCGCGCCACCCGCGATGAACTGGTCGCCTTGGCCCAGCAACATGCTTTGGAAATCATCACCGTCGAGCAACTGATCGCCCATCGACGCGTTAGCGAGAAACTCGTTTCGCGAGCTGCGCAGTGCGAGCTGCCGACCAAGTACGGCGTGTTCCAAGTCGCTGTCTACAACGTTCAGTTCGAAACCCAAGAACCGATTGCACTCGCGTTTGGGGATCTGAGCGACCCGACTCTCGGACCGCCGCTGGTACGGATGCACAGCAGTTGCTTCACAGGGGACTTGATCGCTTCGCTCCGTTGCGACTGTGGCGATCAACTTCATCTCGCCCTCGACGCGATCGCGCGCGAAGGACGGGGCGTGCTCGTGTACTTGCCTCAAGAAGGCCGCGGAATCGGCCTGGCCCAAAAGATCCGAGCCTACGCGTTGCAAGACGAAGGGCTCGATACGGTCGAAGCCAACCACCGTTTGGGCTTCAAAGCCGACATGCGCGATTACGGCGTCGGTATCCAAATCCTCAAGGACTTAGGGCTTCGCGAGATCCGGCTGTTGACCAACAATCCGAAAAAGACCGAAGCCTTCAATCTGCGAGGCTTTGACCTGACCGTGGTCGATCAAGTCCCGATCATCACGCCCCCGAACGAGCACAACGCCAATTACTTGGCAACGAAACGCGACAAGATGGGGCACCTGTTGCCCTAGAAGGTTCGTGAAGCACCGAGCATCGCTTGCAAGATGCCGCGAGCCTCGCCGTAAGCCATCTCCGATCATTTGCCGGGATGTACCAGTTCAAACGTCACCGAGACGTTGGCTTTTACCGGGATCTTCCCAAGCGACACCGTTTCGCTCGACTCTGGCAACTCTCCAGCCTCGGCAAAGGAAGCGTTCTGCGACATGGCGTTGGCGCGACTGTTCCCTGGCCACGGCAGTCCGCTCGCGTTCTCTTGGATCTTGAGTGGCACTCCGATCGATTGCCCCAGCGTCGCAGCCATTTTCTCTGCCTTTTCCTTGGCAGCCGACAGCGCCATAGCGCGGGCTTTTTCGCGATGCGTTTTCAATTCCGTGGTTTGGAATTCGATGCCTTGAATGCGATTGATCCCTGCGAGCAGCATCGCGGAGAGCACCGCTTCGAGTTTCTTGACATCGTGGATCGTGACCATGAACATGTTTCGCGAGTTGTACCCGAGCAACTGACCGTTGTTCGGGTTGTTGTAGTCGCGATTGTAGACCGGTTCGAGCGTGAGCATGTCGGTTTGAATATCCGTGGCGGGGATCTCTTGTTCCTTGAGAAGCGCGAACGCCTTGGCGATCAGTTCGTTGTTCTTCTTCTTGGATACCGCCAGATCCTTGTCGAACGTTTCGGCCCCGATGGTCACCAACACCTTGTTGGGTTGGACATAGACGATGGCTTCGCCCGATACCGAGATCGTGCGGGCAGCGTCCTCCCCTCCGGATTGTGCAAAAAGCGGGCACGTCATCCAGCCCAGTAGCCATGCGACCGCTGGAATCCAACACGAAAGCGACCGCAATCGAAGGTGTGTAGGTTGAAACATCGTTTAGACTCCTGCGAAAAGATAAATCTTTCAAGGCATGGTTCTGGAGATAGATGCCTCCATCTCATGCTCTGAGTGTGCGGTCGCTCGATGACCGAGGCAATCGTTCCGCCCGGAAGATTGTATTCCATTTTGTTAGGAGCCGGGCGGCTGAGTGCGGGAGCGAGCAAATCCCGCAGGTTTCGTTGCCAACCTAGCGCGCTGGAATACAAATGAGGCTCCGCGATCGTCTAGCCCACGGCGACTTGGATCATGAGCTATCGAGTTGACAGTGGTGACACGACCGGCCAGATCAGGGTGAATGGTTCACGACGATCCTGCGGTGGGAGCCATCGGAGCGGCCTGTAGCAACAGAGCTAGGTTCTCTAGAGCACATGCCTGTGCGTCGTCATCTTGGATTTCAATGGCTTCTGCAAGCGCGGAACGGAGTTCCAATTCGGCCTCGGACCAGCGAGCAAGCGTCTTCAAGAGTTCGCCGACTTGCATACGGATCTCAATGCGGGCTTTGGCAAGTGGAAGCAGCGCCAAATGCTCTTTGAGGAACGCGATCTTGGCTTCGGACCAGGTTTTGTAGGTCAAGCCTTCGCCAGGCGATTTCACTTTGGCGACAATTGCTTCAAGGTCACCCGCGCGAAGCGAATCCCAGCAAGCGATCAGCTCTTCAATTTCTGTCAGATAGTCCAAGTGGTCTTCCGACTCGGCACGCCTGATGATCCAAGATCCCACTGAGTCCAGCGGAATCGCCATCGCCTCGCGCAGATCACGTTTGGATCCGTCTGGGTTTCCTTCCTTAGCAAGCAACCCGGCCAAACGAAGTTTTTCTACGGCACGTTCATCGTCAGTGCCCACGTCGGACAAGTAGTCCAGGCCAGCCCGGAGATCCGACGGAGAAACCGTCGCGTGAGGCGCATTGAACTCGCCGTTGGCCAAGCGTTTGCGATACTCCTCGCGTTTGCGGTTGCGATCCTCGATCGATTGATAAAACTGTGCAAAGAACTCGACCAAAAAGGGAAGTCGCTCGCGCGCGCCTCGGCTGACGTTCATCGCCAACCAGATATCGAAAAACCCCTCGCGAATCGCGTATAGCCGCGAACGCTTGTCGTCTGTGTTTTCGATCGACCGCAAGTATTGGGCTGTGGACAACCGCTTTAACAAGGACGACACTTGCGACGGTTTCATTCGCATCCGCGTCGCGATCGCGGACGGCGTTTTCGGTTGATCCCGCATGGTCGCGATCGTCTCGAGAACCGCTCGCTCTTGCGGGCCAAGATCGCGCATCCGATCTTGAAAAAACGGGGTAATCCGATCCAACAAGATTTCGAACTGCCGCTTCACTTCCGAAACCGCTTCATGCGCGATCAGTTCGTACAGCATCAACGTTAATCGCGGGCCGCCACCCGTCATGCGATACAACGCGATCAATCGCGGTCGTAGGTTCGCGAAATCCGCCAAAAGATCCTCGCGACGCTCCCACTCGAGGTTCTTGCGAATCAACTCAATCGTTTGCTCTTCCGAGAGTTGGTCCAGAATCTGGACGTCAAAGAAATCGTAGAAAGGCTCTTTGTGATCGTTGATCGAACCGAAATGCAGGGGAGCGGTCGCGATCAACAAACATCCATTGTCCTCCATCAGAAAGCCTCTCAATGCCGCGATGTGGCGACGGTCTTTCATCTGATGTTCAAAGACTTGATGCAGATTCTCGAGCATGATGATGAGTGACTGATGCGTTTCGCGGCGGCGTTTTCGAATCGCCGGCACCAGCGTATCGACAATGATTTCATCCCGTTCCTCGGTCGACAAACGCTGATAAAGACTCCCCCACATAGGTTCTTCCGGCAACGTGTCGCGAAGAACCTCGCAAACACCCAATAGAAAGTCGCCGAACGAAAGGATCCGATGGGATTCTTCCGGAAAACGAACGACATGGTAGCCCGCTCTCAGTGGCGGATCGCGATGAACTTCGTCTTCGATCAGCGACAGCAAATGTGTCTTGCCGATCCCGCGAGGTCCGATGAACAGGAAGTGGTGCTTGGGTCTTTTGCCAATGCCCTTAACCAAAATCTCGATTGCATCCTGAAGTATCGAATCGCGCGCGACGGTGATGCTGCGTCGATGTTCCGGACCGGTGATCCCGGCGCGATACAGCCCCAGATGTGAACTCGGCCTAGTATCATGCATAGTATTTGGTCCACCATGCCTTGAGCAGTCCGCTGGCGAAGTCAAACCTGCCGTCCGATGACTCCGCAACATAGAAATCGTTTTCCAGATCGCGGAGCAGTTGATTGAGAAGTTGCTTGCGTTCGTAGTCCGGCAAGTTTAGACCTTGCGACTGAACCACGCGATCGAACTCCTGTTCCATTGTTTTGCGGAATAAGCCGTCGTTACTGCGGCTCAGCTTCGCCATCAACGCGTAGGCTGCCGAGCGTTTGGGCTCGTCGTAGTATTGATGGATTCGCGAGTAATAGTGTTGCAGCTTGTCGCGTGCTGCACTGCTTACGATCAATTCGCTGAACGCCGTTTTGACGTCTTCCAATTCCAGCCGTCGGCGCACACGCTTCCAGATTCGATACAGGTCTTGTGTGATCATCTGAAGAAACAACGGTATCGGGCGACCAAGCCGTTTTGCCACTTCGATGGGTATCGCATCGTCCATCTCGACCTTGCGATCGGACAGCATTCGGTGCACAAATTCTTGCACCTGCAAAGAATCCAGGACCGGAAGCTTCTCGTCATGAAGGGAGTTGATCAAGTCGATCGCACCCATCGCGTCCAGCGTACTGGAAAGGTTGACCGAACCACCGAACAGCCATCGAATCGTATCCTGCTTGGGATGAGGATTTATGCAATGACCACGGAACCATCCCAGAAACGGGCGGACCAACTCGGGGTGATTCCGTTTCATGTTCAGAATCAGATCCGGGAATTCGTCGACAATGAATAGCAACTTCGTTTTCGATCGCCGAACCAGCTCGAAGAATTCGTGATCGCCAAGCGACCTCCATGCGTCGCGACCTTGGGTGTTCTGCTCTCTCAAGGCGATTTTGAAACCGGCAACCTCTACTTTTCCGACCCGATCCAATACGGAACCGATCCAACTGGAACTTGACTTGAAAATCTGGCGGAAAAGCTGGGGGTGTTTGGCCTGGAACGCGTCCAGAAGTGTCAAGAGAAACTCGCTTGGATGGTCAAGATCCTGAACGAAGACCGAAATCGCCGAAAACCCGTCCTGCGGCTTGGCTGCCATGTAGTCCATGACGCTTGTTTTGCCGGTACGGCGTGGAGCGGTCAAAAGCACGTGCTCAGTGCGTAGGATCTCCCAAAGCAAGCTGACGAAATCGTCGCGAAACCAAAGATCCTCCGGATCCAGCGGCGAACCGGTGTAAAAATCGGACATCGGCCAACTCCAAGGCGTTTTTGTTGCACAACATTTCCGTTGTAAAACAATACGCACGGCAGAACCGTTGTGCAACTCCCTTGTTGTCTAAATTTTGGCATCGAGCTCTCGAGATTCAGCCGAATAGATCTGAGCATGCATCGATCCGTCTTACCGGAAGGCCGTGAGGCCTCCGGTGTCGCGTTACGAGCCTCGATGACGATTTGCCGCCGTGTCACCGGACGGCTTACGCCGTACCGCTAAGAAGGATCGCTGGTTTAGTCAAGCAAACCAGCAATCCCCGAACGCGATCCTAGAGGAGGTCGCAACTACTTGGCTACGCCGAAGGCGAACCGCGTTACTTCCTTGAGCGTTTCCCCTGGCTTGAGCACGGTGCTCTTGAAGGCTGCCTGATTGGGCGCATCTGGGTAATGCTGCGTCTCCAAGCAGAAAGCTTCGTGCATCTTGTAGTTCGCGTTGCCAGGATTCCCGGCCAAGAAATTGCCCGTGTACAGTTGCACCCCGGGTTGGGTCGTGTGGATCTCCAGCGTCCGACCGCTGGCCGCATCGACCGCCTTGGCAGCCATTCGCAACTCACCCACCTTGCCCCGAACCACAAAGCAGTGATCGTAACCATTGGTCGCCTTCAAATCGTTGATGCGCTCACCGATCTTGTGCGACGCGGTGAAATCCAAAGGCGTTCCGGTCACCGAAGCGAGTTGACCGGTTGGGATCATGGTCTCGTCGACTGGCAAGTATTGGTCGGCAGCGAGGGTCAACTCGTGATTGTAGACGGTGCCCGATCCTGGACCGCCGAGGTTGAAGTACGCATGGTTGGTCAGATTGACCACCGTCGGCTTGTCGGTCGTCGCTTCAAAGGTCAGCGTCAATTGATTGTCGTTGTCCCACAGATACGTGGCATGCGTGGTCAACGTTCCGGGATAGCCTTCTTCTCCGTCCGGACTAACCAACGTGAACTTCAAGCCCACGGCGGTGTCGGTCTTGATCTCGGCCACCGTCCACATCTTCTTGTCGAAACCGACTTCGCCACCGTGCAAATGATTCGGTCCATTGTTGACCGCCAGTGTGTAGGTCTTGCCATCCAGCGTGAACTTCCCCTTGGCGATGCGATTGCAAAATCGCCCAACGGTCGATCCGAAGTAAGGATGGCGTTGCAGATACCCGTCGATCGAATCAAAGCCAGCCGTCACATTCACCTTCTTGCCCGAGCGATCCGGAACATCGATGGAAACGATGATGGCACCGTAATCGATCATCTTGACCGTATTGCCAGCCGCGTTCGTGAGGGTATAGAGCGTGACGGGCTTGCCGTCTGCCGTATTGCCGAAAGGTTTTTTGTCGATGCTCATGGATGGAAGGTTGGAGTCAAAGGCCATGCTCGCGGATGCGAGCGTTGCGAAAACCATGACGGCAAACGACGCCATGGAGATAGAAAAGCGGGACAGCGTATACATCAGTTGCATGATTGTCGATAAGGCCTGCGGCAGGCTTGATGGAGGGGAGTAGGGAGGATGGTCACGCATGCGATGCGGCTCGGTAACGAACGCCATTCTTGGGATCGCAAGACCGGATCACTTCGTCTCGGCTTTGGCATTGCCCGGTTCAACTCGACCAAACAAATGCCCACCGACGTTGTCGTGCTTCCAAGTACCCGCGTACTTGCGGTCGTGAAATACGACTCGGGCGGAGAACGTTCCCAGCCCCGGTATTGTAATCGAATCCAAGACCATGACAGGTGTTCGGCCAACCCATTCGATCTGAATCGGGACCGGTACGACCAAGTCCTTGTCACCGTACTTGATCCGCGTCGAGATCTCCCACAAATTGTCGTCGCCGTCGAGCTTCTTTGCCGCTTGGATTTCGTAGCGTTCTTCTTCCAGTTTGTTCAGCGGACGCCCATCGATCGTAAAGACGCCGGTAAGCACCGCTCCACTCAAATACTTCTCAAATTCCGCGATGGGAGGCGCATCAGCGGCCTTGGAAGGAGCCGCCTTGGCTGGCTCTTGAGCCCCAGCCGTCGACGTCACATTCCATTCGCCTCTGGTTCCGACAGCGACCAGACCAACGACCGCCGCAATCATTCCCCAAGTCCAACGATTTTTCATTTTCATTTCCGTTCTCGAATTCGATTCCGCAAAACAACTTTCTCGAACTGAACCAACACCGATTGGCTGGCGACGCCTTCCCCTCTTAGCGTATCGCAGCCGTCGATCCCATGCTATCGGCAACCCTCATGCTAGCTTCAATCCCGCTCGGCCATGCATCCGGGGCGAAAGATCACAAATGCTTCAGGTAGGAGATCGCGTTGCTGAACTCCGCCCACGGGTCTTGAGCCATATCTCGCTCGACCACGTAGTACCCGCGATACGCTCGCTCTTCCAGCGTGGCCACGATGTTCGGGAATTCCGCCAGGCCATACCCCAAGGGAACTTGGGTGCCCCGCCCCCGGGCGCGATCGGGCACGCCATCTTTGGCATGCACCAGCATGATGTGCGGGGTCAACCGCGAGAGATCTTCGAGTCCAAAACCGTGCACCAACAGATTCCCAGGATTCAGCGTCACGCCAACGGAGCCCTCGGGAAGGGTCTCCAGGAAATCGGCCAACGTGGCGATCGATTCGGCACCTGTCTCGATCGCCAAGAACGCTCCGACGCGCTGCGAATACACACCCAGATCGGCGAGAACATTTCGCAGGATCTCGCGCGATGGCGCCTGCGGATCGGGATCGATCTCGCCCGCACCATTAACCACTACGTTGGCTCCTAGCTCGTACGCCAACTTCATGGCGCGTTTGGTCCCTTCGATTCGGCGATCCAACGCGTCGGTACACTCGTAGCCTCGCCGGGTTTGGAACCGCAACGAAGCCACCTTGAGATTCAAATCCTCGAGCAGTTTGCGGATCTGCCGCAAAGCCGTGCTATCGAGCGATTCGGGACGCAGTTCATTCCGCGCATCGATCTCGACCGCTTCCGCTCCCAGCTTGGCCGCCGCGTGCAAGGATTGCTTGAACGCCATTCGCAATCCTGACAATTGCACTCCGACTCGAATTCCTGGCAACTCGCTCTCCTCGTACTAACGTTCGCGAACAATATCCACCGTCGAGATGTGCCCCGTTCGAACGAAGCATCGTACCCCCAACGCTGGCTAGACGATCTACACTCCACGACCTACACTCCACTACGCGATCGGCGGTCCCCCGGTTGACGCTTCATCGCAACCAACCGTCGGAATCAAGGGTTCCTGACCATCTTCGCACAGCGCCGCATCGCCGAAAACGCTGAGATCGCTTCACGCAATGAAATCTTGGATTCGCCATGAATCCTCTCGGTATAGACGATCGGCACCTCGACCACGCGCGCCCCGTTGCGCATCAAGTGCGCCAGGACTTCCTCCAGAAAACCGTATCCCTTTTCCAGAATCTGCCCAAAGTCCAACTCCTTCAACTTGGCCACGCGATACATGCGATAGGCGCTCGAACAATCGGTAATCTTCCAACCGATCATGCGGCGTGCTAGCCAATTCGCGGTTCGACTCACCCAAATGCGACGCCACGAACAACCCGCCATGCCTCCCCCAGCCACGTAGCGCGAGCCGATTGCCAAGTCGCAATCCTCGGCCTTGGCCAGCATGCTCGGGATGGCTGCCGGATCGTGGCTGAGGTCTCCATCGAGATTGAATAGCCACTGGTAATCGTTGGCGATGGCAAACTGCATGGCATCGCGTATAGCCGTCCCGAGACCGAGCTTTCCGGGCCGTTCAATGAGGTGAACGCGAGGATCGCCTCTTTGCACTTCACGCACCCAATCGGCGGTCCCGTCAGGGGAATGATCGTCGATCACCAACACGTCGGCCATCGGCAACACAGAACGCATCCGTTCCAAAAGCTCTGGCAGATTTGCACGCTCATTGAAAGTGCAAATCGCGACAAGGTACTTTTTGGAAAGCGGTTCCTGGCGAAGCTCAGACAAGTTACTGCTCGTCGGCGTCAGGGTCATCGGTCGCAGGAGTATCGCCCGTTGTTGGATCGACAGCATCCTCATCGGAATTCAACGACGAATCGTCTGCGTTTTGTTCCAGCAAAGCGGTTGGAGGCACGGCATCAGCGCTTGCGACGTCGATGTCCTCGGCAGGGACGCGAACGATGGCTGCCAGCGTATCGCTTTCGTCCAAGCTCATGATGCGGACTCCCTGGGTGTTGCGCCCGATGATGCTGATGTCCTTCGCGACGATCCGCTGGATCTTGCCGCGCGAGGTCATCATGATCAACTCATCGGCATCCTTCACGGGGACAATACCCACCACCGGACCATTTCGTTTGGTGGTCTTGATGTCGATCACACCCTTGCCGCCGCGTCGTTGGGTTCGGTAGCGATTCGACGAACTGGAGTCGTCGGAACCCTCGGCTTCGGTCGCTGGCTCCTCCTCGGTAGGCGTTGCATCGTCCAATGCTTCGTCATCCAAACCAACCGCATCTTCGCGGATTGCCAATTCGTCTCCCGGGCCAAACTCCGTGCGCTTGCCGTAGCCATTTTGGCAAACCGTGAGCAACGTCGCCTCGGGATCGGCCACGACCATGCCGACCAACGAATCTCCCTTCTTGAGGGAAATCCCCTTCACGCCTGACGTGTTTCGCCCCATGGCCCGCGCGTCCCGCTCAGAGAACCGAATCGCCATGCCGCCTGCTGTCGCCAACACGATTTGATCGCGAGGCTTGGTGATCACCACGTCGACCAATTCATCATCTTCGCGCAGCTTGATGGCGATGATGCCTCCCTTTTTAGGTCGGCTGTAATCTTCCAGGGGCGTCTTTTTCACGATCCCCTTCTTGGTGGCCATCATCAAGAAATGCCCCGGCAAATTGAAATCGCGCACCGGAACGCAGTCGAGGATCTTTTCTTCTGGGGTGAGGTTGAGCAAGTTCACGATCGCTCGGCCGCGGCTCTCGCGACTCATCTGCGGAATCTCCCACACCTTTTGCCAGTAGACTTTCCCTTGGTTGGTAAAGAACAACAGGTAGGCATGCGTGCTTGCGACAAAGAGGTGTTCGACCGGGTCTTCTTCTTCGCTCTTGAGCCCCGTGATTCCCTTGCCCCCGCGCTTCTGCGATTTGTAGACCGATGCCGGCAATCGCTTGATGTAGCCTTGGTGCGAGATCGTCACCACCATGGTTTCCTCGGTGATGAGGTCTTCCATGTTGTAGTTGCCGAGTTCCTCTTCGGAGATCTCGGTCATCCGATCGTTGCCGTACTTGCGAGCGATCTCGACCAGATCCTCGCGGATAATTGAGAAGATGTTCGCAGGGTCGGAGAGGATGCGGCGATACTCTTCGATCTCTTTCAAGATCTCGGCGTGTTCGTTGGCGAGCTTCTCTTGTTCCAACCCAGCCAATTGACCGAGAGTCATCTTCAAGATGGAGTCGGTCTGAACGCTGGTCAGTCGATACACATCGGCCTTGCCTCGCTCGAGTTGGAAGTCGTTGTAGCCCTTTTCACCCAGAGCGCGTTCCATCATCGACGCCGGGCATTCCACGCCCATCAACTTCTCTTTCGCTTCGGCTTGCGTGCGACTCGAGCGGATGATGGCGATGATACGATCGATGTCGGCGAGCGCCAGCAGCAACCCTTCGATGACGTGCTTGCGTTTGCGAGCTGCCCCCAACAAGAACTGCGTACGGCGTCGAATGACGGTGACGCGGTGGCGAATGAATTCTTGCAACATCTCCTTGATGTTGAGCTCGCGCGGCTTTCCGTCGACCAGCGCCAGCAAGATGATCGAGAACGATTCTTGCAACGGGCTGAACTGGAACAGTTGATTGAGAACGACGTGCGGGTCGGAGTTTTGCTTGATCTCGATGACGAGCCGAACGGGTTCCTTCAAATCGCTTTCGTCGCGGATCGCGGAGATTCCCTTGATCTTGTCCGAGCGGACCAACTCGGCGATCTTCTCGACGACGCGATCGCGGGCGGTTTGGAAGGGGATGTCGCGGACGACCAAGCGAGCCTTGCGGCCTTGCTCTTCGACGTCGACGTGCGCACGGACCACGATGGTCGAACGCCCGGTCGCGTAGGCCTGACGGATGTTGTAGCGTCCGCAGATGATGCCGCCGGTCGGGAAGTCCGGACCGGGGATGATTTCGCACAGCTCGCTGACCGTGGTCTCCGGGTCATCGATCAGACGGATCAATCCATTGCACACTTCGCGCAAATTATGCGGCGGAATGCTGGTCGCCATACCGACTGCGATCCCTTGAGCGCCGTTGACCAGCAGGTTCGGAAACTTCGAAGGCAACACCACCGGTTCATTGCGGCGTTCGTCGTAGGTCGGAATGAAGTCGACCGTGTCGAGCTTCAAGTCCTCCAGCATCATCGCGGCGGGGCCGGCCAATCGGGCTTCGGTGTACCGCATCGCTGCTGCGGGCAAACCGGCGATCGACCCGAAGTTTCCTTGTTTGTCGATCAGCACGTGCCGCATGTTCCATTCCTGGGCCATGCGCACCAACGTCGGATAGATGATGGCTTCCCCGTGCGGGTGGTAGTTCCCCGACGTGTCACCAGCGATCTTGGCGCACTTCACCCGGGCGGCACCGGGGGTCAAGTTCAAGTCGTTCATCGCGACCAAGATCCGCCGCTGGCTGGGCTTGAGCCCATCACGAACGTCGGGCAGTGCGCGGCTGACGATCACACTCATCGCGTAGGTCAGATAGCTTTCACGGAGCTCATCCTGGATCGGCTCCTCGATCATTCGCTCGCCGCTACCCCCTTCGTCGTCCGATGGCGGAACGCTGGCAGGATCATTCGGGTCAAAATCATCGGGTGGGACGTTCGACACGGAGAATTCGTTTCTGATCTAGGGAACGGACAGTGGGCCGCTGGCCGGCGGGAAAACGCCCGGGTTGCTGGCCCTCAACAAGCCGCAAATCGACGGTGGAATCCCCCATCAATAAGCGGCCAAAATATAGCAAAAAACAGATCCCTTCACAATCGGACCGCCAAGGCCGCAATGGGGCTTAATGGCTGAAACTTTCCCCAACGCTTCCACCCTACGGATCCGGAGACTCATCCCGCTCGCGGCTGCTGGATCCCCCCGCAAAAGGCTGCGATCCAGCCAACGCCGGGGCGTCGTTTGCCTCGTCCTGCGCACCTATCTCCGAGTGGGGCTGGCGGTCGTCGGATCGTCGGGCCAACTGTGCTTGGGATAACGCCGCTTGAGTTCCTTGCGAACCTCGGTGTATCCACTTCGCCAAAAGGAGGCGAGATCCTCGGTAATCTGCTGCGGTCGCATGTTGGGCGCCAACAAATGCAACAAAAGCGGTACCCGCCCTGCCGCAATCTTGGGGGTCTGCTGCCACGAGAAAACTTCTTGGATCTTGACCGCCAAGACCGGCGGCTTTCCCAACGCGTACTCGATCCGAATCCAACTCCCAGAGGGGACTTGCAGCTTCTCGGGAGCCTCGCGCTGGACGGCTTGCAATTGCTGCGGGTTCAAACGCCCTTGCAACCAATCGATCCACGCGCCGCGCCGAACCTCTTCCAACGATCGCTTGCCCCGGCACAAATCGCGAGCCACCTCCATCAGCATTTCCTGATGGAACTCGGGCAGCTCCAGTTCCGGCATCCATCCGCGCAGACAGGCGACGCGGGAAAGCCATTGCACAACTTCCGGCTCCTCCGATGGAAACGCCAGATGCCAATGCGATCGCACTGCGTCATAGAGAACTTGCTCGCACGCCCCTTCGTCCTGAATCGCACAGGGCGTTTCACTCAGTACCAAGTCCATCCAGTACGATCGCCTGCGCGCGACGACTTGCTTTTGGCTCGGATGAAAAAACAACTCTTCGCAATCGCGACGCGAACCACCCGTCAACCACGCTGCATCGATGCCGCTGGCTTGCCGCACCAATGCATCCCCTGGACCGGCTTCGATCTCAACGCAAACGAACAATTCCGATTCGGTAACCCCGCTCTGCGGCGCCAACTGCACTCCTTTGCCTCCCACCATCAAGGCTTGCTGTCGCCCCAACGCACGTCGCTTGGCCACCCGATCCGGGAACCCTGCCAGAATCGCGCGGCGCACCCCGACGTCCGTCGGCAACGCTCGCTCCTGTGACCCATCCCGGCCATGGCTCCGCGTCGCTCGCCGCTCAATCGACTCCCCGATTTGCAAAATCTGCTTAGCCGATTGTTCGATGGCTCGTTTGGCCGCCATGTGAACCGTTCCAAACGGAGTTCTCCCTTCGTCCCGCGAGCCGCGATCTCGAAGCGCATGCAACCGCTCCACACAATCGCTATCCCAGCGCCGCGCCGACGATGTGGGGACTTGGCCGCGTTGCCCGCCGTGCGACTCGCGCCGATCGAAGGGATCGCGTTCCGACAACATCGCGGCAATCCAACCTGCATCCTCTAAGCATCCGAGCATCGCGGCTTCATAAACCATCCGCGCCAACCTCGGATGCAGCGGCAGCCTCGCCAGCTCTTGCCCCAGCGGCGTGACGCGCTCTGCCGCAACGGCTCCCAATCCCTCTAACAACCGCTTCGCCGACGCGAACGCATCCTCACGCGGCCGCTCCAACCACGGAAAATCGCTGCTGTTGCCTTCACCCCAGGCAAAGAGTTGCAACACCGCACCCGCCAGATCCACTCGGCAGATCTCCGGTTCCAAGAACGCAGCCCGCGCCCGATCGGACGCTTCCGACCACAACCGAATGCAAACTCCCGGCGCCACCCGGCCAGCACGCCCCGCGCGCTGCCTGGCCGAAGCCGCACTGATGTTTTCCATGACCAATCGATCCAGCCCAACATCGGGCGAGTACCGCAACACCCGCGCCAGCCCGCTATCGATCACCGTCTGAACGCCCGGTATGGTCAACGACGTCTCGGCGATGTTGGTCGCCAACACCACGCGAGGACGCACGCCGGACTCGATCGCCGCCATCTGCTGCTCCAACGGCATCGAACCATAAAGGGGCACCAAATCGTGGGAAGCATCCACGCGCCGGCGCATTAACACATCGTTGCACCGGTGTATTTCCCCTGCCCCGGGCAGGAACACCAGCACATCTCCCGGCCGCTGAGTCGCTTGCTCGGAAACCACCTCGGCAGCGTGCTCGACCATCCGGCCTGCCATCGATGCCGCAGCCCCACCCGACAGCGCCCCCGAAAGCGGCCGATACCGAATGTCCACGGGATACGCCATCGCATCGACGCGGATCCACGGTGCCTCCGGGAAGTGTTCGCGCACCAACGATTCCTCCAACGTTGCCGACATAATGAGGATTCGCAAATCCTCTCGCAACGTTTGTTGCACCCGCCGCAACATCGCAAAGATCAAATCGGCATCCAACGAACGCTCATGAAATTCATCCAACAATACAACCGAAGTGTCCTCGATTGCGGGATCGTCTTGCAATCGCCGAATGAGAATCCCCTCGGTAGCAACGATCAATCGCGTATCGCGACCGACGCGATGATCCATCCGCACGCTGTAACCCACCGAATGCCCTAACGACTCGCCCCGTTCATCTGCTATCCGAGCCGCCACCGAGCGGGCCGCCAGCCGCCTGGGTTGCAACAGAAACAAGCGTTTGTCCGCCGGGACAATCGCATCCATCAAATGCGGAGCCACGCGCGTGGTTTTCCCCGTTCCCGGAGGCGCTTCCAAAAACACAATCGGTGCACGCTGCACCGCTGTAGCGATAGCCCCCAGATGCGGATCGATCGGCAACGGCTTCATCGCTTACGCCACACTCAGACTCGACGTGCGATGGAGACCTCGATTTCCTGTTCCCGAAAAAGAAATCACTTGGATGTCCATCGCCCCCTGCCCTCACCTTGGCTGCGTGTCTTGGCCTTGGGCTTTTGAAAAATCAAGCGATGACTATTCTCGCCGAGCAGTTCGTCCAAACGTTGTCTCAATTCCGCTTCAATGGACACACGCTGCGATCCCGCTTTGATATGAACCACTTCTCCATTGATGCGTTTGATCGCAAACAGGACTTCGCGTTCTCCTGGATACCCTCGCAGAACTTCGCTAATGACTGGAATCAGACTCTCGTCGTGCAATGCCTCATCAAAGGCAATATGAATCCCCGAAGTGAACTTGGCATCGGCTTCCTGGATCGGAACGACTTCATCGACGATCAAATTGATCTCTTCCTCGCCCCGCTTGTCGATCCGACCGTGAATCAACACGATTTGATCCGCCACGATGACGTTTTCGAATTGCACATACGTGCTGGGCCAAGCGATCGACCGCGTGATTCCTTCTAGATCTTCCAAGTCGAAGTTCGCGTACTTCGATGGATCCCCCGGTTTCGGATTCCGCGTGTACGCAAGCTTGATCGACGACACCACCCCTCCCATCCAAACCTCCGTGCGATTGGGAAGCGACTTGGCCGTGATCGCATTGTGGGTGCAGAACGTCTTGAGCAACCGCTCGTACTCGGCCAGCGGATGTGAGGACAAGTAATAGCCCAATACCTCTTTCTCCAAGGCGAGTTTCTCTTTGTCGGAGTACTCGGGAACATTGGGCAAACTCACGATGGGGGCTTCGGCTTCTTCCGCGAAATCTCCGAACAAACTCAATTGTCCGCTTCGCTTGTCCTTGGCGGCAGCAGCACCACCTTGCAAGGCTTTCTCCAGGACCGCAATGTGCTGAGCCCGCCGCGCACCAAAGCAATCGAGCGCCCCGGCCCGGATCAACGACTCGAGCGACGCTTTGTTGCACACGCTCGAGTCGACGCGGTTGCACAGATCGAAAATGTCTTTGTAGGGGCCATTCTTATCGCGTTCCTTGGCGATGCCTTCGGCCGCAGTCGCGCTGCACCCCTTGATCGCAGACAACCCGAATTGAATCCTCCCCTCGGAAACGCTGAATTCGCTGCGCGATGAATTGACGCTGGGTTGTTCGACGACCACCCCCATGCGTTGGCAATCCTCCAAATGCTCGACGAGCGAGTCCTTGCGTTTGAAGTTGCGATTCGGGATATCGCCCGTCAGCAACGCCGCCATGAACTCCACTTTATAGTGGGCTTTCAGATAAGCCGTCTGATACGCGATGAGCGCATACGCCGTGGAGTGACTCTTGTTAAAGCCATACCCGGCGAACTTCAGGATCATGTTCCAGAAGTCCTCCGCATCCTTGCGATTGAGCCCCAGCGACACTGCCCCTTGCAAGAACTTCTCGGCGTTGGCCGCGATGATCTCTTCTTTTTTCTTGCTGATGGCTTTGATGCACGTGTAGGCTTTCGCCAACTCGATCCCACCGACGCGGTTCAGGATCCGCATGACTTGCTCTTGGTACACCATCACCCCGTGCGTTTCCTCGAGAATCTCTCGGAGGACCGGGTGCAAGTAAATCGCATCCTTCTTCTTCAGTTTCACCGCGATGTAGTCGTCGACCATGCCCCCTTCCAACGGACCCGGACGATACAGAGCATTGGTGGCGATGATGTCGCGGAAGTGGTCCGGCTTCATGCGTTGCAGCAGATCCCGAATGCCCCCGCTTTCCAACTGAAACACCCCCTTGGTTTCGCCGCGACGCAACAACTCAAACGTCGCGGTATCGTCCAGAGGAAACTTCAACGGATCGACCGTTTCGCCAGTCGTCTGCTCGATGATTTCGACCGCCTTGGAAAGGATGGTCAAGTTTCGCAGGCCCAAAAAGTCCATCTTCAAAAGACCGGCGGCTTCGACGTCCCCCATCGACCACTGCGTGATGACGTCATCCTTGCCCGAACCGCGCATCAACGGCACGTATTCGGTCAACGGCTTATCGGCGATCACCACGGCTGCTGCGTGTGTCCCGATGCTACGGGCCATGCCTTCGATGCGTGTGGCCAGACTCATCAACTCCGTCAGCACCGAATCGGCTTCGACGGCTTGCTTCAAATCCTGGCTCGATTCCAGTGCGTCCTTGATGGAGATCTTGGGATCGTCTGGAAC
>JBKCUI010000173.1:0-5196 GCA_046318495.1 Pirellula sp.
GTGGGGTCGGGAAGCAAATCGCCCGCCAATTGCTCGATGGTGAACTGCGAGAACGGCAGGTTGGATTGAAAGGCGCGGACGACCCAATCGCGATAGGGCCAAATCATGCGATCGTTGTCCAAATGCAAACCATGCGTGTCGCCATAGCGCGCCACGTCTAGCCAGTGCTTGGCCATCTCTTCGCCGTAGTGAGGCGATGCCAAGTACTTGTCGACCAATTGCTCGTAGTGGGCATCCGAGGGATCGGCTGCGAAGCGGTCGGCATCTTCGATGCTAGGTGGCAATCCTGTCAGTGCGAATGCCAGCCTGCGAAGCAGCGTTCTCGGGTCGGCGCGACCGTTGGCGGTCCATTGCCGACGCTGCAGCTCGCGATCGATCCAAGAATCGATGGTGCGCGATGGATCGCTGGATTCGATGCCGTCGACCTTCGGCGCAACAATCGGTTCAAACGACCAGTGCTTTTCGTAGGGAGCGCCTTGTTGAATCCAGCGTTGAAGCAATTGCTTCTCGTCGTCGGTAAGTTGCCGTGTGGCGTTCGGGGGTGGCATCACCGTGTCGGCGTCGGTCGAACCGATGCGCTGCCAGATGAGGCTCTCGACGGGTTTTCCTGGGACGATCCCGCGTCCGCTATCGCGGGCGGCCATAGCCTCGTCTGCGAGATCCAAACGCAATCCGGCTTCGCGGTGGCTGGCGTCTTGCCCGTGGCAGCGAAAGCACGCCGCCGCAAGAATGGGTCGGATGTCGCGATTGAAACGCAGGGGTTCTTGATGGGAATCCGCGTCGGATGGCGTTGAGCCGGGTTGGGCCAAAGCCGCTGTCGCGATCGAGGCAAAGGCCAGGATGGCGACCGCCAAAACGAAGGAGGTTCGTTTCATGGGTGGGATCGTAGGTGGGAGGATGGGACGGACCACCCAACCATTGTAGCCGCTCCTGGGCGGGTTGCCTGAACGATTCGTCCGGCCTTTGGTCCATCCATGTGGCGAAAAGCCGTATCGAAATGCACGTGGGGCCGTCTGAGCCGGTGCGTGTTTTTGCTGCTGGATAACGCTTATTCGTTCGACGTCGGCTGCGACGGCAATCCCCGGCGTCGGAGCGAGATGCGCCGCAGGAACGGCTCGCGGGCGGTTGGCTCGCTGGTGGACGGAGACGGAGCCGCGGGCGCGATCTCCGTAGATCGTTGCTGCAGTGCGGTGGCAGACGGCGATGCAGACGCGGTAACGCGGCGCGCCGAAGTGCGGGAGGACACCGCCGCCGGAGCTGGCGTGGGGTCGTTATCTGCAGGGCTCGGGCTGTCTTGCAGGTTGCCCAGATACTGCTTGCGCACTTCGGGATGCTTCTTCACTTCAGCCGGAGTTCCCTCGCAAAGGACCACTCCTTTGCTGATCACGTAGCATCGGTCGACCGTGGATAGGATTTCGAGGGCCGCGTGGTCGGTGATGAGGATGGAGATACCTGAATCGCGCAATTTGAAGATGATCTGCTGGATGCTTTGCACGGTGACCGGATCGATCCCCGCATAGGGTTCATCGAGCATGATGATGCGCGGGTTGGAGACCAAACAACGCGCGATCTCCAGTCTACGTCGCTCCCCGCCAGAGAGCTTGGCGGCAGGCGATTTTCGAATGTGCGTGATCGAGAATTGCTGAAGCAGGTCCTCGGTCCGTTTCCGTCGATCCGACCACGAATAGCCGAGCATTTCCAGCATCGCTGAGATGTTCTGCTCGACGTTGAGCTTGCGAAAGACGCTGGAGTCTTGAGCGAGGTAGCCCATGCCGCCATCGCGAGCGCGCAAGAACATCGGCCAGTAGGTGACGTCTTCTCCGCCGAGGAAGACTTGTCCGCGATCGGGATGAACCATGCCGCAGGTCATGCGGAACGAAGTCGATTTCCCCGCACCGTTGGGACCGAGCAGTCCGACGATCTCGCCTGCGCCGACGCGCATCGAGACTCCGTTGACGACTTTGCGACGACCGTAGGTCTTTTCCAGTCCAATAACGTTGAGAACATCCGTGGATTCGGTTTGCATATTGGGTTCCATCCTTGGAAGACCAGGGGTTCGCAAAAGCGAGGGCAGTAGGTGTCGATGCGGGCGCGGCTAGCGGATCAATCCCATGCGTTGGAAATTGGGTAGGAATGGGATTGGAGCGTTCCAGTAATGAGGCCAGAACACCATGACCGCGCGGCCGATGAGCAGCCGTTGGGGCACGTGATGCTTGTACCAAGACCTGGCGTCGTTGGAGGCGCTGGAGTTGTCCCCCATCGGAAAGTAGGCATCGCTGGCCAAGTCAAAGGTCGCTGTTCGTCGCGTGCGCCCCATCGGCGAAGCCGCGAATGCATTCGCATCGCTTAGGATCGCGTTGCGACCGAGGGCTTCTTCGGTGGAGGTATTTCGGTACTGCTCGCGATTGATCGTGTGGATCCGTTGGATGTATGCATCCACGGCATTGGGGGGTGCGGAGTTTCGAAGCGTCGTCAGGACATCGTCGTAATCGGTCAATCCTTGATTCGATTGGTGGGCGATGTAGTAGATGTCGCGATACACCTGTGCACGCTCAATCGTGCAGCCACCTGCGCGAACCCCGATGGCCACCGGCGCTGCATCCAACGGATTCTCAGGCGTGGTTTTGGGCAAAGGGACGAAATCCGGCAGGGCGGCGTCGATGGAAAACTTCCCTTGTTCTCCCCATGGGATGTGGCGCCCGTTGATCCAGAGCGTTAACGCATCGTCGACGTTCGCGAACTTGATGCGGGCGGAACTGCCGGCACGCAACGGAGTCGAGGCGAGCAACGAAGTTTCCCAACTATCTTTCGAGTGGAAAGCCTTTAGGGGGTTCCCGTCGTACAGCAGTCTCGCGGTGGCGTTGCCGTTATCCAGATCGATGATGCATTCATGCTCCACTCCGGCTTCGACCAAGACCAATCGCAGTTCTTTGGTGCTGGGCTCGGTTTGGATCGACCACTCCCCGCATAGATCACCGGTCCAGTGCAGTCCGTCGTTTTCCATCGGCCGCGAATAGGGGCGAACGAAACCTTGACGCATGGCGCGGCGGGCTTCTAACGGCGCCGTGTCTCGATAGTTCGAGGGGAGCTTTGCATTGCTGGCGAACAAGACCATCGATGCGTTGTACGCCGTGAAGTCCGAAACCAAACGGTAATCGTCTTCGGGGATCGGTTTGGGCAACGCGCCTTGCGTCGCGATGGCATCCCATAGGACTGGATCCAGCACGCGATGCCGGTATCGCAACATGGAATGCTGTTCGGTGGGAGCCTTTTCGATCTGGGCCTGCCAACGGTTGGCATCGCGTTGGATCGTCCACTTGGAATCCCCGCTCCACGCGTCGGGAACGCGGGCTTCGATCAAGCTCGCTGCTTGATAGCGCGTGTCGGACAGCAATTGCAACATGCCTTGAAGGACATGCGGCGGCTTGGAGGCGATTTCAAATCCATCGCCGCGACCTTCGATCCGGGTTTCGGGACTGCGAATGTAGATGTCGCCTCGGTCGATCCGCACCGACTCGTTCGGGCGACCGATGCAGCGCTTGATGTAATTGAGCCGCGCGTCTTCGAGGTGCTTGAAGACGAAGACGTTCCAGCGTTGCGGTGTGCCGAACATGTAGGCCAGTTTGCTGACCAAGATCCGATCGCCGCTAAATGTTTGGTGGTTCTTGTTCCGCTCCAAGTCGAGGATCTGGGGCTTGCGGCACAACGGGCAGACGACACCGAATACGAACTCGTTCTCGCGAGCTCCCGTATCGGCCGAGTACTCGTTGCTGGCGCCGCATTGGAACTGGTAGCCGCACTCATTGCATTGAACGTCTTTGTGCGCCCCCATCAGGGTGGGAGCCATCGAACCGGTCGGGATCACAAACGCTTCGGCGACGAAGGCTTTGAACAGCAACGCGAGAACGAACGCGATGGCGAGGCTTTCCAAAGTCTCGCGAAAGATCTGAAACTGCGTGAGCTTCGGTTTCGCTGGGGCAAGATCCGGCGAGTCCGCGGGCGAACTGGTCCCTGCGGGTTGGGGGCTGTCGCTGGTTGGGGCGGATGGGCGCTCGGTGGGTGCGTTCATGCAGACTGGATTCGGAGGAACAAAGGGGGGCGTTTCCGCGGCTGGAATGTGGAGGCCCTCGGGGGCTCCGTCGGCGGTGACGCATTGCCGGGATTATAGAAGACCGACCGCCACAAAACAGCGCGGCTTTGCCGAGAACTTGCGTCGCGTTCCTTCCGCCGCATCCCGATTTCGATTGCGATCGATGGAGGGAACCAGACGGGACGAATGAAAAGCACCGAACAAAAAAACGCTGCCTTCGGATTGCTCCCAAGGCAGCGTGCATTCGTTTTGGTCCAAGCCTGAACGTCGAGAAACTCGGCGTTGGACTCGGCTAACGCGTGAGAACGGAGACCGATTGGACGACGTTCTTTTGCGTATTGGAAACTACTTCTTTTCTGGCTTGGCGAACTTGGCCTTTTCGTAGGCTTCTTCACCAAAGAGCTTTTCGAGCTTGTCTTCGTCGCTCATCTTTTCAGCCTTGCCTTTGCAGTTTCCACAGCAGAAAGCAACGGTTGCGCCCTTGAACTCAACCTTTTGGTCGGCATTGATTTCGCCGCCCGAGAATGGGCAAGCGCGTTGTTCGACTTGAGCGGTTTGGATCAGTTGATGATTGGCCTTAGAGGCGTGAGCCTTCTTGTCTCCATCGAACTTCTTCTTGCAGTTGTCGCAGCAGAAGTAGACGTTGCCGTCCTTCCATTCGCTAGCCTTGTCTTCTTTGGCAGCGTTGGTGGAAGCCATCAAGCACTTCACTTTGCTGAGATCGATCTTCTCAGGGGCGGGAGCGGCGGGCAGCAGGAACACGAAAGCGAGGCATGCAGCGAGCAAGCTTTTCATAGGTAATTCTCCTAGAAGGGACAAAACGGAAGGACCCGTGAAGTGTAACGGGTGGGCAAGTTGCAAGTCAATCACCAAGCCGTGCCTGTCGCGAAGAACCTCGCATTCCTTTTTGGGCTCGGTGACCAAGGAGGCGACTCCGGGTGAACCAAGCCGCTTGGAAACGAAAAAACCCTTGGAATCCAAAAGACTCCAAGGGTTTTAGCGAATCGGGCCGGCGGGATTCGAACCCACGACCTCTACCACCCCAAGGTAGCGCGCTAGCCAGGCTGCGCTACGGCCCGATGCGTCGACTTCCCAGTGCTTAAAGA
>JBKCUI010000174.1:0-36593 GCA_046318495.1 Pirellula sp.
CAATGGTTTGACCGGGCACAATGTTGGTTGGATCGCTGGCTTCGATTGCAGCATTGCAAGCCATGCAGTGGGTTGGGCGGTTGGACTGCCATGCGTCGAGAGCGAATCGATTTTCGAAGTTGCACGTTGGGCAATCGATGCGAAGGCGAGGGCCGATCAAGCACGGTTCCATCGAGGAGCCAGCGACGATGGCCAGACGCTGTGCCATGCGGCGCTGCAACAGCAAACGCGTGGCGAGCAAGATCGACATCCCAAGGAGGACGATGAGCATGCCGGAGCCAAAGAGAAACCAACGGCTCGGGCCGGCAAGGCGGATCTTTCGCGGTCGAGGAACAAGGGGTTGTGGTCGGGGCGTTTCGGAGGCAGGCGTTTTGGGCACCGGAGCCACGATCGTGTCGAGCGCGAGGTGCTCCGTAGGGGGTAGGTCCGTGGGTTGAGATTCCGGCGACGTGTCATCCGACATCAGAGCGTATCCTCGATCATCGCGAACCGATCCGAACGAGACGGTCTTCGGTGCGAATGATGAGGTCATTGGCCTGAACGGCGTAGGATGCAAAGACCCGGCCAGGGAGCGATGTCCGCGCGATCTCGGTAGCCGATTCGCTTACTTCCATGACGATGGCTTCGCCGGATTCGCTTTGAAAGTAGACCCGGTTGCGAAGTGCGAAGGGAGAGGCGGAGTAGTTGCCACCCAATCGCTTCTGCCAGAGTTTCTTGCCGTCGTCCGCGCGGATGCCAGTGGCCACACCACCGTCGCTGACCATGACGATTTGGTCGTCAACCGGAACGAGCGAAGGAGTGTTGGGAACGCCGGCGGAAAAGGTCCATCGCACATGGGTGTCGGTGACATCGCCGACTCCAGTCGGATCGATGGCCAAGAGTTTCGGCGCCATGTAGCCCGTGCACACAAAGACCAAGCCGCGATGGAAGATTGGGCGCGGCACGACCGAGAAGCCGCTGTAGCTCACCGTCCAAAGGATCTTGCCGGTGGCTGGATCGAGGGACTGAACGATGTCGGAACCCGGCGAGATGATCTGCGCGCGGCCGTCGACTTCGATCCACTGCGGCGTGGCGAAGGAGAAAGGGCGATCGCATTGGATGCGGCGCGGTGTCTTCCAAACTTCGTTGCCGGTGGCAACGTCGAGCGCTAACGTGTAAGGCGCCTCCCCGCCATCGCAGGTCACGATCAAGCGATCGCCGACGACGATTGGGGAGCCCCCGTTGCCGTGTACGGGAGGATACGTGTGATTGCGGTTGCTCCATAGGATGTTGCCTTCGAGGTCGGTGCAGGCGGTGCCTTGATGGCCGAAGTGAACGTAGAGGCGACCTTCGTGCGCGACGAGCGTGGGGCTGGCGTGCGAGTTCTTTTTGTGAATGTCGGGGGCATCGACGGGTTGTTGGAAGAGGGTGCGATGCGCGATGAGTGCTCCGGTCTCGACGTTGTAGATCGACAAGATAAGCGATTGGGCGCCGGTTGGTTTTCCGTCGTCCGATGCGTCGGGTCGGGCTGAAGTGATGTAGATGCGGTCGCCGACGATGACCGGCGAGGACCAGCCGAGGCCTTCGGTCGGGGTTTGCCAGACGATGTTCTTTTCTTGACCGGGTTCGGCCGACCATTCCGTTGGCAACGACGCAACGCTGGCGGTGCCGTTTTGGGAGGGGCCTCGGAACTCAGGCCAGTCCGCGTGCGATGCTCCTGAGATCAGACCGAAAGCCAACGCGCCGAGACCAACGGAATGCAGGGATTGGAAGCAGCGGACCGCCCCATCGATGCCTGTCGCCCAGTACAATGCCGAATAGATGTTTCGGACTCTTTTCCATGGTTTGCATTCTGCGGTACTACTCATGCGTTGCTTCTCTCGTCGTCGCCTGAAACGGCTAAGTTGGATGGTTGTTATTGGTGTGGTTGCTTGGTTTGGGAACGCAGCCGAGTGCTGTGCTCAAGCAAAAGCAGCCGGGGCCGCGAAGGCGTCGAAGGATCCGGTGGCCGAGGGGACGGTGAAGCTGGTGGGAGAAGGATACAAGTTCACCGAGGGACCGACGGTCGACGCCGAAGGGAACGTCTATTTTACCGACCAGCCGAACGATCGCATCGTGAAGCTTGCGGTCGATGGCACGATTTCCGACTTTTTAAAGCCGGCGGGGCGAAGCAATGGGATGTACTTTGCACCCGATGGGATGCTTATCGCATGCGCCGATGCGGCCAATGAGATGTGGGAGATTTCCTACGATGGCAAGCACCGCGTGCTGTTGAGCGCGTTTGATGGAAAGAAGCTCAATGGTCCCAACGATGTTTGGGTCGATGACAACGGGACGCTGTACTTCACCGATCCGTACTACCAGCGGCCTTGGTGGGAGCACAAGAAGCCACCGCAACCCAAGCAGTCGGTCTACAAAGCGGACCGCGATGGCTCCAATTTGATTTGCGTCGACGATGCCGTGGTCCAGCCCAACGGAATCATCGGCGATGCGAAGCGCCGCGTGTTGTACGTGGCCGACATCGGCGATAAGAAGACCTATCGCTACAACATCGGCCGCGATGGCAGTTTGCTCGATCGCACGTTGTTCTGTAAACAAGGGTCCGACGGGATGACCCTCGATGAAGCCGGCAATCTGTATTTGACCGGATCGGCCGGGGTGTACGTGTACAACGCCGATGGGGAGTTGATCCAAACGATTGCGGTGCCCAAGCCGTGGACGGCCAACGTTTGTTTGGGGGGGAAGGACCGCAAGACATTGATCATCACAGCGTCCGACTCGGTGTTTAGTATTCCCGTGAAGTACGCAGGGATCGGGTCGAAGTAGCGTTGTCGAGGGACGAGTTTTTGCGGAAGCAAATCGTACACCGAGGCCGCGGCGAACGCCTGGTGGTTTGGGTTGATCTGGGCTTAGTCCGGTCGCCCGATGGGGACATCGACGGCGGGGGTGCTGGTGGTGATCGGCAGATTTCGGTTCTGCGTGGGCAACAGCATCTCGATGGTCAAGTCGGTGACGGCAGCGGTGACGGCTCCGCGCGTTTCGAAGTAGAGTTCGAGGCCCTCTTCTTGGGTGACCATGCGAAAGAGGCTGATGCGGCGCCACGTGGCTTCGGAGCGATCGTAGGACGAGACCAGCTGGCCCAGCGATTCGCCTCCGAGGTTGTCGCACACAAGCAGGCCGCTTTGCGATTGGTCAGGAGGCGATTGGACTTGTACGAGTCCTTCGATGTGGACCAAGGACCCAAAGGGGAGTTGGATGCGGGGGCTGGTGACGCGCATCGAAGCGCCTGCATAGCCGCTGGGGATGGGTTGCGAGTTGCGGCTGGCGGCTTGAAGGACCATGACAGGGCTGCCGTTGGGACCGAGTTGGGGTCGGATGTGGACCGAGCTATCCACGGAGTCGACGAGGCGATGGTCGCTGCGCCAACCGGACTGTTGCCAAGCAGCGGTGTCGGTGAACGGCACGCCTGAGACCGGCATGGTTTGCCACAAACGTCCTGCGAGAATGCGATCGAGTTCCCAGTGCAACGGAAGGGACAGCGGGGAAGCGATGAGCGGGCTGCTCGCGACGCTTGGAAATTGCGTGCGCGCCGCGTCCCAGGAATTGCGTATGGTGGTTTGGGCCAAGGTGATGGCTTGTTCGGCGGCGCGAAAGGCGCGCGGAAAATCGGAGCGCGCCAAATAACTCGTCGCGGCGCGCTGGGCCGATTGGGCTTGGAGGACTTGTTCCCAGGCTGGATCGGTGGAGGGCAATTGGCGTGCGACGAAATTCATCTGCGCGATTTGCAGGAGCTGCGTCGCGGTATCGATGCGGCCTTCGAGCAATGTTGGGTTCCAGCGGTTGAGCGCTTCGCGGAGGTAGGTGACTGGCCCGTTGTCGACCACGGAGACGATTTGTTCGATCAAGGCTGGGCGATCGATGGTCACGATCATGGCACCGGGGCGGGCTTGGACGGCGCAGCGTTCCAGTTCGCCGTGGGTGATCCGATAGACTTGGCGCGGTTGGCCCGAGACCGGCAGGGTGATCGCCAGTTTTTCTGGGGCAGGAGCGGGGCTGCAGATTTGATCGAACTCGCCGGATGCGACGACCAGCACGAGTTGCGAGTTGGGGGTTTCGAGGATGGCAGCGGTGTGGTTAGTGGAATCGACTGCGACGCTGCGCCAGGTCGATTCGCCGGCTTGGATCCAAGGCATCAGCAGATCGATTTCGCGGTTGAGGGCGGTGTAGGATTCGGCGCGCGCGGCGGAGGTTTCATCTCCCGCATCGATGGGACTGGGGCTGCGAAAGATCCAGCCGCGCGAGCCTTGCATGATGCTGCGGATGAGTTGCAATCGGGCTTGAAGGCGGTCGTGGTCGGCGAGAGGCCAAGGTTCGCGGCCGAGGGATTGCGAGGTGATCGAGCGTTGGGCGAGCCATTCGTTGGAGGGTTGCGTCCAGATGGAGGTCATCGGTGTGTTGCGACCGGCGATGGGGCGCATGTCCGATTGGAGGATGCGAGCGGCTTCTTGGCTGGAGCGGACGGTGGTAGCCAGCGGCATGGGGATCGACATCCAATCGCTGAGCCGGCTATAGGAGCCATAGAGTTCCCAGGCTTCGCCGATCATGGGGCGAGCGAGGGTGCGTGGGAAGTGCGACATGGTGGCCACACGCGTGCGAGCGGAGTCGATTTGGGATTGGTTGAGAGAGAGGCCGAGCAGCCAGGCGCTCACGTGTTTGTAGCGATCGGCTTGTTGTTCAGTGGGGACGAGGGTGGGAGGCGGCATGATGAGTCCCATGCCGGTTTCGGCGGCTTGTTGCGCGAGCACCGAGTCGTCCGACGAGCGGGTAAGGGCTGCGTTGAAGCCGAGTTGTTGCAAGTAGGCGAGGCTTTCGCCTTGATGTTGAATCCATCGCGGGACGGACGACTGCAGCAAGCGAAGTTGTTCGGTGGTTGGGGTTTCGGATGGTGAGAGGGGATTGGAGTTGGATTCCGTATCGAGTTGGAGGCCGGGAGCGATCATGCCGTCGACCAGCAGATCGTCGACTTGGAGTCGGTTCGTGCCGGGCGAGCCGTAGACATTGAGGATGACGGCATCGACGTACGGTTCGCGGAGATCGATTTCGGGTCCGAATCGGCGTCGCAGGAAGCGTTGTCGGTCTTCAACGAGGGGGACGATGTTGTTGATGGTGGAGGTCGACCAACGACCGCCGCCGTCGTGGGGCGTGCCCAGGATGATCTCGGTCAGGGCGGCATGGGTAGCAGGGTGACGGGCGCGCGGGAAGACGATCCGGAATCCGATTTTCATGCCGCTGGGCGCGCTGCGGATGCGGATGGAAGCATTCAGCTCCGGGATGATCGCGCACGGTTCGATGGGATAGGCGAGGAAAACGAACGACCCGTTGCCGTGGGTGACTTCGATGGTTTCCACCCCCGGGTCCTTTTGGACCGGCTGGCCCATAACCGCGCGGGCGTCATCGCGCAGCAGCCGAAACTTGGGGATCCCGCCATCGAACGATTCGACGTGTTGGGCAACGGACGGACGCGCGGTGCAAACCGCAAGGAGCAGGGCTGCGAGAACGGCGAAAGAGAGCTTTTGCCGAGAAGTACGGGCCAGCGCGATCGGCAACATCCACGCAGCCGAGATAAACGGACTGCGCGCGAACTTTGATCGAGAAAAGCTCGAAAGCGCGTAAAGGGGGTGCAACATCCCTCGATTCCTGGCTGGTGGTTGACGCAAGTCTCGCTTGTATCAAGACTTGCGACGTGCTTCCAGGCCGATTTCGAGTGTCCTCTCGCGTCCGCTTGTAGCGATTGCACCGGCGGAAGCGGTTCTCGCAGCGATGATAAATCCTTGACTGCACTAGGTTTGCGACGCATGTTCTGGGACACGCGGAGAGCATCGGCCGAAGAGAATTCCATCTTGAGCAAAATGCTGGTGGCCCGATGAATCCGCATTATCGATACGTTGAGACCCGAGGAGAGACCATGAGTTCAGTGGCCCCAAGTGCAGACGCTAGCGTTGGCGAGATGACGACCGAGTTGGCGGATCTTCAGAAGTTGATTGATGCGTCGCCGGCCGACGTTCGGGTGCGTTTGCAACCGGCGTTTGCTCGCGTGGTGGAAAGCACCAACCGACGTCGCAAGATCTTGCAATTGGTTCAGGAATCGATTGGCCAGTTGCGATTGGACATGAAGTACTTGGTGTTCGATTTGGAAGCGACGCGACGCGAGCGGGATGTTTACCAAGCCGAATTGGTCGAACTGCTTGGGGAAGACGGGTTGCCACCGGTCGACGGACGCAATGAGCCCGAGTGATCGCGGGTATTGAGCCGATTTCTTGGTGGGCGTTTTGCGTGCCTGCTAGGGAATCGCCAGCGGAACAAGCGTTCAGGATTTGAGAAGATTGCGTGAAATCCCAAGTTGTCTAGCGGCAGAGAACTTTGGACGATCGGGGGTCTGAGCGGGTCCAAAATCGCAATCTTGCAGGAATGGCCGTAGAAATTTCGGGCCGGAAATCTCGCTAGGAATTAGAATACAAGCAGTCGAAACCACGGGGCGTCGTTGGCGGTCCGTGGTTCGACGCGCGCTTGGACGGCGGGATTGAGTCTTGGTTTTCCTCGATCGGTCCCTTCTGTTTTTCGAAGCGCCGCGAACACCCTCACGCTTGGGCTGCTCGCCGCGACGGCTTGAAATAGGTCGGCTCGGAGGGTTGCTCTTCCCCTCAACCGTGTTGAGAGTCATGGAATTCAATCCTCGCTCGTTGACGCAGCGCTGCATCGACCTTGAGTTGGCCACATCCGAGCAGATCGATCGTGTCTGGGCGGAGTTGCGGACCGATCAAGTCAGTTTGGAGGAGATCAAGTCCTTCTTGTTGCGCAAGGGGATTCTGACGAACTTTCAGCTCGATCGGATGTTGACCGGCGAGCGGTTGGGATACTTCTACGGTCCCTACAAAGTTCTCTACATGATCGGTGCGGGAACGTTCGCGCGCGTGTTTCGCGCGGTGCACCGCGAGACGGGCAAGGTGGTTGCGATCAAGGTGCTGCGGCGTCGGCACCGCGACCAAGTGGCGCAGATCGAGCAGTTCTTGCGCGAAGGCCGGATGGGACTCGAACTCCGCCATCCCAACATCGTCACCATTTATGAAATCGTCAACGATCCGCGTGCACCGTATCTGGTCATGGAGTTTGTCGAAGGCGAGACGCTGCGCGAGATCCTTAAGATCCGCGGCAAGTTCGGACCCGCAGAGGGGCTGAAGATCTTGCAGGACATCTGCGCCGGATTGGACTTCGCATTCCAAAAAGGGATCACGCACCGCGACTTGAAACTGTCCAACGTCTTGGTTCACTCCAGCGGACGTTGCAAGTTGGTGGACTTTGGATTGGCAGCGCTGGCCGACACTTCATCGCCGGAAGCGATCGCGGACTGCCCGAGCGCGCGGGCCATCGACTATGCGGCGTTGGAACGGGGCACGGCGGTCCGAAAAGGGGACGCGCGCAGCGACATCTACTTTGTCGGTTGCATGTTCTACAATGTGCTTTCGGGCAAGACACCTTTGTATGAAACGCGTGACCGGTTGATGCGTTTGAATGTCACGCGCTTTACCAACATTCCGCCGTTGGGTGAAGTCGAGCCAGGGTTGCCCGACTATGTCTATGCGATTTGCAACAAGGCGATGGAGTTTGCGCCGGACAAACGGTATCAGACGCCCGGCCAAATGCTCTACGACGTCGAAGCCGCCATGAAGCGGATCGCCAATCCGGAAGCAAACAAAGTGGGAGAGGCCTCGCCGGGCGATTTCGAGGCCGTCAATCCTGAGGATCTCAAGGAAGGGCAAGGCAAGACGGTCATGGTGGTCGAGAACCGGGCCGAGTTGCAGGATTTGCTCCGCGAGAAGCTTAAGAAGCGCGGCTATCGGGTGTTGGTCTTTAGCGATCCGGAGCGAGCGTTGGCCAAGTTCGCGCCCGACGAGGCGACCGACACCGATTGCGTCGTCATCAGCGCGGTGGACTTGGGCAACCTAGCCCTCGACGCCTTCAATTTACTTGTCGAGCAAGAGCATACGCGGCATATCCCTGCTATCATGTTGGTGGATCCCAAGCAGCAGCATGTCATTCGAGGTGCGAAAACTTCGAATGCGCATGTTCTGATGCCGATGCCGCTGAAGGTTCGCGAACTGAGACAAGCGTTGGTTCAATTGACGCGTCGACCTGCTAATCCCGTCGCGAGCTAGCCCCCCTTCCCTCTCCTTCGACGGGAACTCGCCTCGATGAATAGCTTTGCCACGGTCTGTGTAGGCCGCAAGTGGTCGTTTTTCGCTTGTGGTGTTTTGAGTCTTTCCTGGTCCGCGATGCTGGCCAGCGCGCAAGAAACTTCGCCCGCGCCCGTATCGCAAGTGACCGAACCAGAGCGCGACCCTCGCGCTTGGTTACCCGAGACGACGTTGTTGTATGCGGAGCTGGCGCCTGCGGAGCATTGGTGGGATCATCCGCTGCGAGAACATCTGGTCTCGACGGAAGCCTTCAAAAATCTTTGGCGATCGCCGGATGTGCTCAAAGCGCGAGGCGGGATCTTTGTCGCGGAGTTGGCGCTCGGAGCAAAGCTAGAAGCGATTGCGCGCGAGCTGACCGCCGGAGGGGTGTTTGTCGCGATCGATCGTGAAACCGAAGGTGTGGTGTTGCTCGCGCGAACGCAAAGCGCCGAGTGGTTGGATGGGTACATCAAGAAGCTCGTCGATTTTGCACGCAACGACGCTAAGGGCAAAGGTCAGTCCGATCCGATTCACACCGCGGAGTACCGCGGCGTTCAAGGCTATCAGTGGCAAAACGCGATCGTTGGAAAGCTCGATGCTTGGTTGTTGGTGACCAATAAGAGCGAACTTGCCCGTGCGGTCATCGATCGAAAACTGGATGCGGAGTTGCCCGATCTGACCGAGGCCAAATGGTTGGAAGGGTTTCCTAGCTTGGTACCGCAGCCTAGCGATGTTAAGTCGAAGCGGCTGGCTGCTGTGCAGATGGATTTAGAGCGTATCCGGCCGCTAGCTCGGGGCAACGATTTGTTCCGAGGCCAAGCCAAGGACTTCGGCGCCGAATTGATCCTCGGGGGGGTGTTGGCTGTACTTCAACGTGCATCCATGGTGAGCGGCCGACTCGAAGCGGATGAACAGGGACTGACGACGGTCTGGAGCACCGATTGCGATCCGAGTTGGTTCGGCGATGCGCGGGAGCATTTTGTCGGGCCTCAGATGCGAGGGAGGGCGCCGCAGCCGCTTTCGATTCCAGGGGCGATGGGGGTGTTGACCGCTTACCGCAACGTGTCGGAGATGTGGTTGCGAGCGGGGGATCTATTCGATCAAGAAGTCAACGATCGGATGGCGGAAGCCGACAACACGTTGACGACCCTGTTCTCGGGCAAGGACTTTGCGACGGACATCCTCGGTGCGATCCATCCTGAAGTGCAATTGGTGGCGGTGCAGCAACAGTTTGCTGCCGATACCTTGGCCCCGACCGTGCAGTTGCCTGCGTTCGCGTTGGTGGCCACGCTCAAGCAACCCGACGCGATGAAGAAAGAACTCAAACGCACCTTTCAAAGTTTCTTGGGATTCCTCAACGTGGTCGGGGCGATGGAGGGAAATCCGCAGATCGATCAAAACGCAGAGCAGCGCGATGGGATGACGTTGTACTGGGGGGAATACGTTCCCGATGCCGAGCGCAAATACGAGAACGGGTTGCCGATTCAATTCAACTTCAGTCCGGCAATTGCTTTTGTCGAGGATCAAGTCATCGTGTCGAGCCATGTGCAGTTGGCGCGGCAATGGGCGGCCCATGCTCAGCTTCCTGATGGCGAAAAATCGCAAAGCGGTGAATCGGTTTCCAAGGCGTGGAATCCGGATGCGAATACATGGGCGGCCGTCGACTTTCAAGCATTGAAGAAGATCCTCGAGTCCAACAAGAACGGGTTGATCACGCAAAACATGTTGGAGAAAGGGCACAGCAAGGCCGAGGCGAGCAAGGAGATCGGCACGTTGATGGATCTGTTGGCGTTGCTCGACCGCGGATCGCTGCAGCTTCGATTCGCAGAACGCGCTGCGATTGAAGTCCGGATCGACGTTTCCAAGCCGTGAGGCCCGAAGCGATCGACGCGGGGTAGCCGTGTTGCGGCACCGCAGCATGCATGCTGCGTCTACGCGGGAGCTTGGAAAGAGACGATGGCAATCTCATTCTCGAAGGCACAGTTGGCATGAAGATCGATCCAAAGAGTCGGCTATCGGAGATCGACCCAGAGGTCGCGTGGGGAGCTTGGTCGCCCACGCCAGAGGAACCGTGGGATGCGCGCCGCGTCCGGTTGTTGTTTCGGCGCGGCGGCTTTGGAGTGGACCCAGCGACCTTGCGACGGGCATTGGAAAGCTCTCCTGAAGCCTGCGTTTCCATGTTGTTGGGGGCTGCGGGCACGGCTGCGGAGACGCGCCAGCAAGAAATCTTTGAGCAGGAGTCGGAGGGGATTGCTTCGGCGGTGCGGGCTGGGGGAGACATCGATCGGCTCTCCTCGTGGTGGTTGCACCGCATGTTGCATTCGCCTCGGCCGTTGGTTGAGAAGATGACCTTGTTTTGGCACGGTCACTTCGCAACGGGGGCCGATAAAGTTAAAGACAGCGAGTTGATGTACGAGCAGAATCAATTCCTGCGTCAGCATGCGATGGGCGATGTCCGGGCTATGGTTCACGGCATCTCCAAAGATGCCGCGATGCTGATCTATCTGGATAGCGAATCGAATCGCAAAGCTCATCCAAACGAGAATTACGCGCGCGAGTTGATGGAGCTGTTTTGTTTGGGGGAAGGGAATTACACCGAAGCCGACGTGCAGGAACTAGCTCGATGCTTTACCGGGTGGGAAGTGCGTCGCAAACGATTTCGATTCAACCCTTATCAGCATGACTCCGGGGAGAAAACGGTGCTCGGACGCGGGGGGCTCGAATCGGGTGAATCGGCCATCGACGTGGTCGTCTCGCACGACTCGATGCCGACGTTCTTGGTGAGCAAGCTCGTGAAGTTCTTGGTCATGGACGAGCCGCAGCCGACGCGCGCGTTTCTCGCTCCGTTGGCCAAGACGTTGGTCGCTTCGGAGTACGCGATGGAGCCGGTGGTGCGCCAGATCTTGCAAAGTCGGTTGTTGCTGTCGGGGTGGAGCGCAGGACGCAAGGTCCGTTCGCCGGTGGAATTTGCTTTGGAATTGTTGCGGACACTCGATGCGACGACCAATCTGGATCGCTTGGCCAAGCGGTTGCGACCGCTCGGACAGGCATTGTTCTATCCCCCGAATGTGAAGGGCTGGGACGGCGGTCGCGCGTGGATCAACTCGTCGACGCTGATCGGGCGATCCAACTTTGTGTTCGACGTGCTCGGGGATGAAACGACGCGTTATGCAGGCAAGACGCTCGATCAATGGCGGCAGCAGAATAAGCTCAGCGATAACACGGCTTGGTCCGAGTGGTTGAGCGACGCGTTGCTGGCGGTACCGCTGCCGGAATCGGAGCGGCGAGCATGGTTGGCGGATGCCGCCGAGCGAACGAACACCAAACCGGGAGCGGCACCGATTGTCGCTCTCTCGCAGAATCCACGTATCCATCTTTCGTAGAGGTCAGGATGAAACGCAGAGCATTTACGTTGGGGGCGGCCGCGGCGGCCACTGGGATCGCGTTGGATGTGGCCAAGCCGAGCGGTTGGATGCAGAGCTTAGCGGCGGAGCTTGCGACCCAACCCGGGGCGGCTGGGTTGGCCCGGCCCGAGTTGCCGAACAAGATCTTGGTCGTGTTGCAATTGTCGGGGGGCAACGACGGGCTCAACACCGTGATTCCCTACCGCGACGATCGCTATAAGGCAGCGCGGCCCAAGCTCCAGTTCTCGGCGTCAGAGGTCCTGGCCTACAAGAACGACCTCGGGTTGAATCCCGGCCTTAAGGCGATGGAATCGCTTTGGGAAGGCGATCGATTCTGCGTCGTGCAGGGGGTCGGCTATGCCTCTCCGAACCGGTCGCACTTTGAATCGATGGACATCTGGCATACGTGCCATCGCAAACAAGAACGCCGAGAGTCCGGCTGGATCGGGCGCTTTCTTTCGGGATTGGCTGCGTCGGAACAAAAAGATGCACCGGGGGTGCACGTCGGGGCGGAGACATTGCCTTTGGCATTGGTCGAGCGCGGAGTGCAAGTGCCTTCGTTGGCATCCATCGAGCAGATGCGGCTCAAATCCAAGACCAAGGCGTTGGAAATGGAAGTCGCTACCGGCGAGCGTTCGCCAGCCAGCGCGAGTTCGCAGCCCGATCCCGACGAAGGGAACGAGTTGTTGGGGTTCGTCGAGACCAGCACCAGCGCTGCGCTGGAGGCCAGCGCGCGGTTGGAGCGTGCTTTGGCGGCTCCCGATGCTTCCGGAGAGTTTCCTGCGACGGGGCTCGGAGAGAAATTGAAAGTGATTTCTCGATTGATCTTGGCCGGAGTCGGGACGCAGATCTATTACGTGACCCTGGATGGGTTCGACACACATGCCAATCAAGCACCGGTGCACTCAGCCCTGATGAAGCAATGGGCAGATGCGGTGTCTGCGTTCTGCAATCGGATGCAGCAAGCTGGATTGCAAGAGCATGTCTTGGTCATGACGTTCAGCGAGTTCGGCAGACGGGTGGCCGAGAATGCGAGCGGTGGTACCGATCACGGTGCGGCGGCCCCGATGTTCTTGTCGGGTCCTACGTTGCCGCATGCACTCGTCGGTGAACATCCGAGTTTGCAAGACCTCGACGATGGCGATTTGAAGTTCCGGATCGATTTCCGCGAGGTGTATGCGTCGGTGATCGAGCATTGGTTAGGGGCGTCGAGCATCCAGTCGTTGGACGGCGATTATCGGGCGGCTGCAGAGCGATTGCGTTTGTTCGCATCGAGTTGATGGGGATTGGATGCGGCTGTAGCGGTGGCGACGCTGCGCGAGGGAGTTTACCAAAAGGGATTTTAGCATGTTGCTATACGCGAGCGATGCGTTTGAGGGGCACAACACGCGCGAGCATCCGGAGCGAATCGCTCGGATTCAAAACGTCAACCGCATGCTTCAAGAGCGGGGATGGAATGCGCGGTGCACCAAGCCGAGTTGGATGGCGGCAAGTCTCGAACAGTGCTTGAGAAATCACAGCCAGTCGTACATCGATCAACTGCATCGTTGGTGTGTGGAAGATGCGGGTCGGATCGAAGCCGACACCGTCGTCTCGACCGGCTCTTGGGATGCGGCGATGCTCGGCGCGGGAGCGGTATGCGATGCGGTGCAGCGCGTCGTGTCCGGTGAAGATACGCGAGCTTTTTGCGCGATTCGGCCTCCGGGGCATCATGCGCTGCGGGATGGTGCCATGGGATTCTGTTTGCTCAATAACGTGTCGATCGGAGCGATGCATGCGCGGGCGCTGGGTGTCGAACGCGTTTTGATCGTCGATTGGGATGTGCACCATGGGAACGGGACGCAAGCATCCTTTTGGACCGACCCGACAGTCGGTTTCGTATCCATTCATCGTTCTCCTTTCTATCCTGGGACGGGAAGTGCAGACGAGACAGGCGAAGGGCCAGGGCTGGGAACGACGGTGAATGTTCCCGTGCCGCTGGAGACAGGTCCTCGCGCTTTTTTGGGAAAGTTGGCCGATGCAACGGAGGGGTTGATCAAGAAGCTGCGACCGCAGTTGATCTTGCTGAGCGCTGGCTTTGATGCCCATTGCGCCGATCCAGTGGGTGGATTGACGCTCGAAGCCGAGCACTTTGAAGAGGCGGGCAAATGGATCGCCCAGGTTGCGGACGATCAATGCGGGGGCAAGCTGATTTCACTGCTGGAAGGCGGGTATCACTTGGAGCGCATGCCCGAGTGCGTCGATGCGCATTTGCGAGGCATCAGCGCGAGCGCCGCGAAGGCTTGACCGGTGTGAAGACGCCGTCGTTCTCTTCGGCGATGGTTTGCAAGGTGGCGTATCCGACTTCGCTGTAGAGCAGGACGGTATGGATCGGAATGATCACGCGGACATCGCCGTTTTCGTCGATGCGACGATTGAAGAACCGCAGGTCTAGCAAAGTGGAGTCTCGAATTTCGCCGTCGGAGAGCAGAAAGATCGCGTCCGGCTTGAGTCGCATGGCGATGCCGATGGCGGAAGCGGGCAAGGTGTTGCTGCCATGCACGATGCTACCGACCCAGCGATTGAGCCGATCGATGTTCTCGGCGGTAGCGTTGAGAAATTGCGCTTCGGGTGGGAACTTGCCGAACATCGGATGTGGGCCGGCGTCGAAACTGATGACCAGGAATTCTTGATCGGGGGATAGGCTTTGCAGTGCCCGGCGCAGTTCGCGACGCAGCGAGAGCCAACGCGCGTCTTCGAGCATCGATTTCGAGCTATCGATGACAAACACAAAACGTTGGCCTTCGGCGTAGGTGCCAAAGAACCGTGCCCCGGGGCCTTTGCCTGCCGGAGGACCGCTGCCGGCCCCGCCTGCGCCCGCACCGCGGTCCCCTTCTCCGTCCCCTTCGCCGCTTCCCATGGCCGCGACCATGCTTTGTTCATAGAGTCCCGACGAGACGGCTGCCGATCCGAACACCGCTTTATCGAGCGAATCGTCTGCCGTGGCGGTCACAGTAGAACGGGTCGTGATCGGGATGGTCGATGTGTCGGGCGAGAGAGGCGCGGGGGAGTCGTTGGCGGTGGCCGAGAGCTCAGTGCCGAACTCGAACTCGGAAAGCTCTTCCCCCTTGGCGTCGCCTGCATCGGTGATTTGCAAACCGATGCCGGGCAATCCATTTCCGCCTCCGATCGCGATGAAGGTCAGAGACAAGGCGATGATGACGAGGATGTGCGCGATCAAGCTCGCCGAAAAGGCGCACAGGCTTTGGAGTTGCCGCCGATCCAGTCTTTTGGGTGGAGTTTTCGGAAGGGTTGCGGAGGGGGCCGCGCCAACGACGGATGCGCTCATTTGCTGGGGAATCCGTTGGGTTTAGCCGGTCGAGGGACGAACCTATAGGTGCCGCTGTTTTCTTTGGCGAGGCGTTGCATGTCGGCCACGAACTCCTCGCGGAAGAAGTGGATGACATGGATGGGCACTGAGGGGGAGCCGTCGGAAAACAGGTCGTTGCTAAGGTTCAGATTGCGGATGCGGCCGGTCCAGTCGTTGACTTTGGTGTCGCCATCGAACAGCAGGAAGATCCCATCGGGTTGCATCGCGATAGCAGTGCGGATGGCGTCGATGGGGGGGCGGCCATCTTTTTGGATGGGGACGCGTTCGATCCACTCGATGGTTTTGGCAAGGTTGTCTTTGGTAGCTGGGACGGGTTCGGTCGCAGGGGATTGCCCCCGAAAGGTCAGCGGCTCGATTTCTTTTCCAAAAAACTGGATGAAGAAGCGTTGCTTGGGCTTCATGGAAGCAAGGGAACGCAGGATTTCGCGTTTGGCTTCATCGAAGGCGCGATCGCGCTGCATGCTGGGTGAGGCATCAACGACGTAGATGAAGGTGTTGCCGACGGCTTTGGTGCCAAAGAACTCGGTGCCTGCCATCAGACCGCTGCTAGTCGATCCACCGCGTGCGCCGGAACCGGACAAGCCTGCGGTCAGACCGGTCGACAATGGGTTGCTCTGCAAGGCGGGGCCGACGCCAGCGATCGAGGGGAGTCCATCCAAGCCGGGGAGTTGGGGGGATGGGCTGAGGAGTTCCTGGAGCGCAGCGGGAGCTTCCGTCGAGGACTCCATTTCGGCGGGCATTTCCATCGGCGTTTCGGTGAGCACGTTGTCGGACTCGAACTCGCCAGCCACGATGGCGCGAAGGATGTCGTGTTTCACCGTCGTCATTACGAACATGCCCAAGCTGATCAGTAGAGCGGCATGAACGGCGAGGCTCACCCACATGTGTCCGGCTCGCCACCAAGGGCGTTGCGAGGTCGTCGCTTCGGCGCGTTCTTTCGGATCGGCGGATTCCAGTAGCCAAGCAGGCGGCGGATCGTTTTGGACGTCGGCATCGTCCTGTGTTTCTTCGATGCGCAAAGCATCGAGGTCTAGGGGGTCCGCAGATTCGGGATTCCCCGGTGCATCAAGTTGTTCGGGAACAGCACAGAGCGCTTCGGTGGGGGGCGCCTCAGTGCGGAGCGCCTCGGTGGGGAGCGTCGCGGGGAGGGAAGCCGCTGTGGGGGAGATCGATTCGCCCGAGCTGTGGTCTGTCGGAGCGTGAGCCGAGTCGATGCGCCGAGACCAAGGGCGGGCGTGGGCTCGCAGCAACGCGGCGGATTGCATCGTCTCCCAACTTGAGAAGGCTTGTGGGGACCAACGCTCGCCCGCTTCGGCGAGGGGCCGCGAGGAATGGGGATGGGGCGATGGTGGATCGATGCGAGGCGCGAGCGGCTGGGCGGAGGGCTGCGTGGCTAGCGCGGCGGAGGGATGCAGCAAGGGAGAGCGTTGTTCGAGCCAAGCGCGGAGAGGGGCTTCATTGCCCGACTGCGCATCGGCGATCGCTTCCAAGAGGGATGCATAGGCGGCGCGATAGCGAGCGGCTTGTTCCTCGAACTGCAACGATTGCAGGGCCAAATGCGCGCGTTCGAGGAGCGCTTGGTCGATGGTGGGTTGAGGTTCGAGAGGTGTGGTCGGGGGCATCGCTTCCGGATCCAGCGGCAGAAAACGTCGCACCAAACGAGGCGACCGCTAGCCTCGTTGGGTCAATTTTCGAGCATTGGGTGGCTTGGAGCAAGTTAGAAAGGCGAAATAAAGCCGCCGGCAAGTGGGTCTGGCTGCAGGGCGATAGGGCTTGGATGCGCGGCGTGGCCGTTTGGTTTCCTGGAGCGATTAGGATCGCATGGTGCTCGAGGAGGTTACGGATGCTTTAGGTCGATTTCGGAAGCCGCCGATTGTTGGATGGCGAGTATCTCGGCTTGGATGGCCGACGAGGCGGATTTGGGTTGGAGTTCCAGAAACCAAGCGATATCGGGGGCCTCAGCGGGCTGGTTGCTGGCGGGCTGTGGATTGGATTGGAGTGCGAGCGCGTCGGCGAGATGTTGGAACAAATCGCGTTCCATTTGGTCGGCGTTGGGGGCGTCTTCGGCGCACTCGAGCATGTCTGGGATGGCGAAATACAGTTCGTGGTAGGCGGCTTGTTGGATCAAGGGCCACAGGACGGCGGCGCGTTGGGGATTGGCGTTGGACCAAGCACCCCAATAGTCTTTGCCGTCCGCGTTGCGTTCGGTGAGGCTGTCGTACATCACTTTTGCAGGGAAGAACTCCTCGCGATATTGCGTTGCCCAAGCGACGTGCCAAACGGGGGTGTTGGGCAGGGTTTGCAAGTGCTTCAAGACATCGGCGGAAGCGGTGCTGTTGGTCGTTTGGAGCGTGGTGGCCGTCAGTCGGGCCTTGGTGAATGGAAGTCGGTAGTAGTTGAAATGGCGATGAGAAAAGGTGTTGGGAGAAAACTCCATGCCTTGGACGCTGGCATAGGACATGTAAGTGATCAGGCCAAGGAAGCAAATTCCTAGGATGGACAACGTGAATACGAGTCGCGTACCGGTGCTGCTGCGTTTTTTGGGAATGGCCATGGTTGAGGATCGGTTTTGCAGAGCGATTTCGGGGAGAACGGGACGGTTGTCGGGGAGCCCCTGGTTCTCGTTGAGGCTGGTCGCGGGGTGGTGAGCAACTGGCTACACTGCAGAGGGCTTTGGCCCCTCCTAGTGTACCTAATGGACAGTGTACCATTGCGATGCAGGAGTTTGCGGGAGTGGCGGGAGGCGTGTCGCAGGGGGCTGGGATGGCGAGAGTGCGATGACGAAAAAGCAAAAACTTGAAGAAGATTCTGAAAGGCTGCGGGAGGGCTGCCAGCGTGTGGAGGCCGTTCTTTTCGTGACGCCCGAGCCGGTTTCGATCCGGAGGTTGGCGACGGTTGCGGGGTTGCCGGACCCGACGGCGGCTTGGACGGCGATCCGGGAGTTGAATGCGAAGTACGATGCGGCTGGACGAGCATTTCGGGTCGAGGAGGTCGCCGGCGGCGTCCAATTGCTGACGCGTCCGCAGTTTGCGGGTTGGCTGCGACGATTTGGCCAGGTGGCGGGCGAGGAGTTGCTCAGCCCCAGCATGTTGGAAACGTTGGCGATCGTGGCGTATCGCCAGCCGGTGGTCCGAGCCGAAATCGAGGCGATTCGCGGCGTCCAGTCCGACGAGGTGCTGCGGCAATTGATGCAGCGAGATTTGGTCAGAATTGCCGGTCGGCATGAAGAATTGGGGCGTCCCTACCTTTACGAAACGACCCGGCGATTCCTACAACTATTTGGTCTGCAATCCCTCGACAATCTGCCTCGCTCCCAAAAGATTCGGGCGGCAGAAGCCGACATTGCAAACAGACTGAGCGACCCAACCGATGGCGAGGAACCGCAATTCTCTGCCTAGCATCCCCGGCAAAGGTTTCGAGCAACCTCGCCTGACCGCTAGCACAGCGCGCGGAAATCGTTAGAACAGTACGGTCGGAATGGATTGATTCGTTTTCCCTCCCCTTGAATTGTCTCGAAAGAAGCAAGGTGTCCACTGTGAAGATGACGTTCGCTGCTGGTGCAATGCGTGATGTCGCGATGTTTGCGTCGGCTGATTGGTCTTGTTCTTCCACGCCCTGGTTGAATCCTCGTTCTGCACCCATGGTCATGTCAGATGATGACGATGACTTTGAGGACGATGAGGACGATTTAGACGACGACGAGGAAGACGAAGACTTCGAGGAAGAAGAAGAATTTGAAGACGAAGAAGAAGAGGAATTCGAGGACGAAGAAGAATTCGAAGACGATGACGAAGAGCTAGAGGACGACTGGGAAGAGGTCGAAGAGGACGAAGACGAAGAGGAAGGCGAAGAGGAAGTGGAAGAAGAGGAAGAAGACGATTGGGACGATGACGACGATTGGGACGACGATGACGAAGAAGAGGATGAAGAGGAAGAAGATTGGGACTGATCGTCCGTCCCACTGAGCCTCGCTTTCCAATTCTCAGGTTCCAGGGCGACCGCAACTCGGTTGCCCTTTCCTCGCACAGGCAAAGGCCATTCTCGCATTGGTAGAGATTCGCAGGATCGCGTGCGAACTGCCGATTACAATGCATATCGCCTAGTTGCGGATCGACGATTCGCTAGGCTCTGCAATGGCCGTCGAGCGTTGCTCAAAAGCTCGGCATTCCATCGTCCCAAGGGGCTCTTTGCCACTGCGGACACGGAATGCCGCGAAACGGATGCGCCTGGGCGACGATTTGGGTGTGTAGCCTGGAACCGTACGCATCGACCCTGTGCATGGATAGAGCACGGGGTTTTTGTTTTTGTAGCCGGTGCTTTGCGGATGGTCCAGCAGGGGTTTCGAAGGAACACAGAACCCGAACGCATTGAGTTCGGAGTGAATGCATGCCAAACGCCACGTGTTTTCTGCTCGCTTACGCACTGGTTCTGCTCGCAGAACTGGCTCGCTTTGCGCTGCGCCAGGAAGACGCTCGGCGTTGGGCAGCTCGCTCGGCACTGGTGCTGTTCTTGGTCTCTCTGGGAACCCATACCCTTTATTTGGTCGATCGTTTGTGGATGCATTGGGGTTCTGAAGAACGTGGACCGTGGTTTGGAACCTGGCAAGACTGGGGCATCTTCGTCGCTTGGATGATCGCATGGGCGCTGATGGTCATGTGGTGGCGACGCAGCGACAAGCAGATCGGATTGTTCGTGCTGCCGTTGATTCTCGGGTTGATCGGCGTCTCGGTTGCGGTGCCTTCTGTCTCGCCGATCGCATCGAGTCAGGCGGCGACGGTTTCGTTTTGGCGGCTGGTGCACTCGGTGGCCATGATGGTAGGAACGATGCTGGTGACGTTGGGGTTTGCCAGCGCGGCGATGTATTACGTGCACGCGTGGAAATTGAAGCGACGCGGGATGGGACGCGATTCCATCCGCTTGCCGTCCCTGGAATACTTGCAGTCGATGGGGCGCAATTGCATTTTGGGAAGCGCAGCCGCCGTGGGATTCGGGGTTGTGTCAGGAGCGGTGATGAATTTCACGCGCGACGGCCAAGTCGCTTGGACCGATCGAGGAATCGTGTTCACCGGGGGACTGTTCTTGTGGCTGTGCTTTGCCGCCATGGCTCAACGGTTTTCCGCCAATCGCGGGCGCGGTGAGTGGACCGCAGCGGTCAATGTCTTGTCGTTCATCATCGTGGTCATCCTGCTGGCGATGATCGTTTCGTCGCCGCACGGTCAAGACGCTCCGCATGGCATGCTAGAAGCGCCGTCGAGCGTCTGGTCACGCTTCGAGAATGCCTCCTGCAGTTTGCACGGAGGATCGGCATGAGGCTGAGGATGGTTGGGTGTAGCCACCACAGCACCCCGCTCGAAGTCCGCGAACAAGTGGCTTTCAGCAACGATCAGTACGGGCCGGCCCTCGATGGTCTGCGCGCCATGTACCCCGAGAGCGAATCGGTGTTGCTCAATACGTGCAATCGCGTCGAATGGTACGTCGGCGGCATGGATGATGCCACGTTGCCGACGGCGGAGCAGTTGATCGCCTTTGTGGCTGCGTTTCATCAGTTGGACGTCGCCTCGTTCCGGCATCATTTCCAAGCCTTTGAGGACGCTGCGGCCGCCGAGCATTTGTTCAGCGTCGTCAGCAGCATCGACTCCTTGGTCGTCGGAGAGTCGCAGATCGCTGCGCAAGTAAGCGACGCGTACGAGCGTTCCCGAAGCGGTGGATATGCTGGTACAGCGATGCACTCGTTGTTTCAGCACGCCAACATGGTGGCCAAGCGGGTGACTAACGAGACGGAGATTCACCGTCGACGCATCAGCGTCCCGAGCGTCGCTGTCAGCGAGATTGCCTCGGAGTTTTTTGAACGCTTTGACGATAAGAAAATCGTCGTGATCGGCAGCGGCGACATGGGCGTCGATACGCTTCAGTACTTGATCGACGCCGGCGCATGCAACATCGACGTCGTCAATCGCTCGTATGAACGGGCTCACGCCGTGGCGAAGCGGTTTACGGTTCGGGCCAAAGAATGGGAGTACTTGGACGCGCTGTTGGCCGACGCGGATTTGGTGGTCAGCACCACCGGTGCCCCAGAGCCGATCATGACCGAGCCGCGTTTCAAGTCGATCCTGGCTCGTCGTCGAAAAGGGAACTTGCTCATTCTCGATCTCGCCGTTCCACGGGACTTCGAAGCCAGCATCGCGCGATTGCCGAGCGTCTACCTTTATGCAGTGGACGATTTGCAATCGGTTTGCCAACGGAACGAAGCGTTTCGCCGGCAGCAATTGCCCAAAGCAAAGAAGATCATCGAAGAGGAAGTGCAGCGGCTGCTCGTCGATTGGGGCGTGCGCAGCTCGGGCGATACGATTCGAGCACTGCGGGATCAAGCTGCGCTGATTCGCGATGCAGAGTTGCAGCGGCTCTTTGGCAAGCAGTCGATGCAGAGCATCACTCCAGAGGTCCAGCAAGACATCTCGCAAGCCATGGACCGCGTCATCAACAAGCTGTTGCATTCGCCGCTGCAGTCGATTCGGGAGGCCCCGCACGAAGAGCAACGCGAATCGCTGGTCAGCGCCATCCGCCGGTTGTTTCAAATCCGATGAGCCTGAGCAGAACCTCCAGCACGCCATCCCATGCCTTCGCGCTCGTGGTCGGATCTGGATTCGCAGGCTCGCTGATGGCTTGGGTGTTGGCCAAAGCGGGACGCGATGTGGTCCTCGTCGATCGCAGCACTCACCCTCGATTTGCCATCGGCGAATCGTCGACGCCAACGGCCGACTTCTTGTTGGCGTATCTCGCACAACGTTGGGGTTTGTCGGAATTAGCCCCGCTCGCAGCCTTTGGAACGTGGCAATCGCATTTGCCCCAACTCGGTTGCGGCCTCAAACGAGGCTTTAGCTACTTTGGGCACTCCGAAGGTGCAGCGTATCTCGATGATGCTCGCAATTCCCACTCATTGCTGGTGGCGGCGAGCGCTTCGGATGCATGGAGCGATACGCATTGGCTTCGATCCGATGTGGATGCTTGGTTTGCATCCCAAGCGGTAACGTCCGGGGCGACGCTGCACGCGCATACCGAGATTCAGAGCGCGCGTTGGGATGCGGCAAGCAAACGCTGGGACGTCGCGTTGCAATCGAACGAGGGTGCGACATCCAAGTTGCAATGCCAGTGGTTGATCGATGCATCGGGCCATGGGCGAGCCACCGAGCCGTGGTGTGGGCATCGCGAGGAGAGCGACTGGATGCGAACGCGGTCCAGCGCGCTCTATGGGCATTTCGAAGGGGTCGCGAGTTTTTCAGCCTTGTACGAGGCTCAATTCTCGGACGGGCCGGAAATTTTCGATGCCGACGACGCAGCGCAACATCATCTCACTCGCAACGGGTGGTTTTGGATGCTGCGATTTTTGGGTGGCCGAACCAGCGTGGGCTATGTCAATGCGTTCCCTGGTGAACGCGCAAAACAGGCGCACAATGCGGGGGCTTTGCGGCAGGAATGGGATGCGCTCCTTCAACGTTATCCAAGCGTGGCGCAGTTGTTAGCGGAATCCCGATTGATCGATCCTCGCGATGGAGAACAGCGACCGGTGCTGAACTACGTGCATCGCATGAGCCGGTGCCGTTCGCATGCATGCGGGCCGGGTTGGATCTGCTTGCCCGTGGCCGCGGGGTTCGTCGATCCGCTGCATAGTTTTGGCATCGCTCACAGTTTTAGTGGAATCGTTCGCATCGCCGAAGGGCTGCTCGGATCGTCATCTCAGCAGAGACAACTACTAGAGACTTACAGCCAAGACTTGAGGCGCGAGGTCGATTGGTTTGATTTGTTGATCTCCGGAAGTTATCGCGGATTGCCCAGCGACCGCAGGTTCATGGCATATGCAGCTATCTACTTCGCTGCAGCCATCGCATTTGAAAAGCAGATGGCCAGCGATCCGAGCCATTGGCCAGCCGGGTACATGAGCGCGGCAGACGAGCGATTGCGGGCGGTTGCCCAGGAGGCTTGGACGGCTATGGGCGCCGCGCCGGACGTCGACGAAGAGATGCTCATCGAACGCATGCGAACTGCGATTCGGCCGTGGAACGACGTAGGATTGCTGGAGCCTGCGCTGCGCAATCGATTGGACCACACGGCGCCACCCAAACGCATGGCGATGATGCTGTCGGGGAAGACTGGAGCTTAGGGGCAGCCGCTTGTTAGGAAGCTTGCGCCGTCGGGCCGCTGGCAGCGGATGGTTGGATCGCTGGGAAGCGGATGGTGAATGAAGTTCCCTTGCCCACGGTGCTTTCGACGCGGATCCGACCGCGGTGTTCATCGACGATTTCTTTGCATGCGGACAGACCCAATCCCGTTCCCCCTTTGCCGGTAGCATCGGGACCTTGTTTGGTGGTGAAGAACGGTTCGAAGATGCGAGGCAAGACCTCGGCGGGAATGCCTTTGCCGTTATCGCGTACGGTGAAGACGACCGCATTGCTTTTCGGCTCGTGCGCGATGCGAATCAGGATCGTGCCGTTCTCTCCGATGGCTTGACGGGCATTGGTGATCAGATTGAGCAACAGCCGCTGCAGTTGATTGGTCGATGCCAGGATCTCAGGCGTCGGCGAAAACTCCTTGACCACATCGATGCGATACTTCATCAGTTCGCGCTCGAGCAGCACCAGCGTATCGTCGACCAAGGTGACGAGGTTGGTCGGTTCGGGCGGAGTGGCGCGGGCTCGTGATAGCCCTAGTACCGTGGAAGTGATTTTTGCACCTCGGTTGGCTGCATCCAAGATGCGAGACAGGGCTTTGTCGCGAGTGGCGTCGTCCTTGTGTCGCAGGCCGAGCTTGGCATAGTTCAGAATCGTCATCAAGATGTTGTTGAACTCATGCGTGGTGGTGCTCGATAGCTCACCGATGCTCGCCAGTCGCTCGCATTGCACGAGGCGTTGTTCGAGTTGGGCGATCCAGGCTTCGCGATCGGGCGGGTTCCCGACGGCCAGGTGCCCGAGGGACGGTGCCGAGGGATGGTCAGAGGTTGGGCTGGGATGCTGGGGATCGGGCGACATCGAACGTGGGCTCGGCATGGGGAGGTCTGGCATTTCTGGCTTGGTTCTCGTCGGCGAGTTCTGCTATAGGTTGCTGGCGCGTCGATGCAAAGCCCTGCGACTCGCGGGATTCCTTCGACGGAATACTAGAAAAGCAGGCGCCAGATCAAGGCGAATCGCCGGGGCGAACAGAGCTCGCTGCGCGTTAGCGGCGTTGGGAAATCAAGAGCGAAGGGTGGAAGGACGGCTCATGGCGCGCACATCGCTAGAAAAACTCGAGCAATTGCTATCCATTTTGGCGGCGGAGGGCATTCAAGTCCGGCGCGAATGGCTGGGTGGAGTGCGCGGAGGATTGGTGCGCGTGGGCCGCCAACCCGTTCTGTTCGTGGATGAGTCGATCGGAATCGTCGAGCAACTGGAGCAACTGCGGGCCGCCCTAACGCAGCTCGATTGGAGCGAAACGCAATGGGCCGATGCGATGCCAGAGTTGTTGGGGCTGCCCGAGCCTGCGGCTCATGAATAGTTGCCGAGCCTGCGGCTCATGGACAGTTGCCGAGCCTGCGGCTCATCGAGCATTGCGGCAATCTGAAATGGTTGTTTGAACAATGAATCACGAAGGCGGTCCTGGCGCTGTTTTGGCAAGGCACTTGCACATCGTATCAAGGACTCTTTCGGCTCAAGTCCCGAACGCTGAGTTTCTCGACACTTGCCGTACCCGTGCATTGGCTTCGAAACGACTCGGACGATGCGCTCGGCGGCAATGCTTTGGAGAGGATCGCATCGCCGTCGCCGATGAATAACTCGAGCGAACCGCGATCGATCAGCCAACGCAATGGGATGCGATCGACATCGGTGCGGATCGGGATCGTCAAGTCTCCGACGGAGAGCGTTTTTGCGTCATGATCGAACAGGAGCGTCAGATTCCTTACTTGGAACTCCGCCTTCGCTCCGGGTTCGAGGACCAGTTCCATCGCGAGGGTCGTGCTGCTGGAAGGGAGATCGATCGACAATGGGGAATCGTTGGGTATCCTCCAGCCGAGCGGCGACGACGACGAGCGACCCCCTGCAATGTCCAGTTCCTGGATCGGCTGCCCAACGATGCGCAGTCCGGAGTCGGTTTCAATCAAGCTCAACTCGACGGGAATGCACATCTGTTGATTGAAGCGTTGGCCACGGAATTCGATGCCTTGGCCCCATCCGACTTGGATGCGTCGGCCGTCGGGTGCATTGCTGAAGGTTTGGGCGGCGTAAAAGTTGCCCCACCAGAGGCGTTGTTTGGTCGGTGCATCGGGATGGAATGCATGCCCATCGAATTTGCCGAGCATGTATTGGCCATCGGCCCCGTACAGAACCCAACGCGATTGCTTGCCATCGGCGGTATTTAGTTCAAAGAGATCCGGGCATTCAAAGAAGCCATCGATGCGGCTTTCGAATTTCCAGTCGCGGAAGTTGGTCGAACTGTAGAACGAGATATTTTGGGATCGGTCGGCTTCGTCGTAGACCGCCATGATCCAGCGCCGGGTGCCTTCGTGCCATAGCAACCTCGGATCTCGGCCGGCGTGTTTGACGACGGGATTGCCGTCGAAGAGGGACCATTGGAATCCATCGAGGCTATAGGCGATCGATTCGCCCGCGTCGGTATCGGTCAACGCGGCGATGAGCGGTGCGCGTCCATCGCGTCCCCAACCGCTATGGTTGTGAACGTCGACCACGGCGCTTCCGGAAAAGGCGGCTCCCCGCAATTGCACCCAAGGCCGAAACACATCCGCGTGTTCGGTCCAATGCAGCAAGTCTTGGCTAGTGGCATGTCCCCAGTGCATGTTCCCCCAATTCCAACCAACAGGGTTGTGTTGGAAGTACAGATGCCATGCCCCTTCGTAGTAGACCAATCCATTCGGGTCGTTAAGCCAACCGGTTTGGGCTGTGAAGTGGTAGACAGGGCGGACATCGCTGGCGGTGGATGGTTGCGAGTCGGCGAGTTGGATCGCATCCAAACGGCGGCGAGCGGTCTCTCCATCGTTGGATCGGAAGGTCCATCGAAGGGTTTTGCCCAGCCATGGGCGGACATCGATAGGGGCGAAGAAGTCGCAGGAGGCATCGCCCAACGTGATATCGAGTTGATGGGTGCGCGTGTCGCCCGCGTAGGCTTGAATCTGGATGAGAGGCGCTTTGGCATCGACCGGCAACATCAGTACTGGCTGGTCGATGACGATCTCGCGCACTAGGTCTTGTGGACCGCGAAAGGAGTTCGATTGGACGATGTGGTCGATGCAGATATGTCCCCATCCGCCGACATGATCGTCGACGATCTCGATGGTGGCTTTCTGATTCAACCAGGGTCGTACATCCCAACCGTTCCATTGCAGGCGCTCGGAACCACCCGAGTTGCGGTTGGGACCGACGGCTTCGAGGACGGCTTTGCCGTCGACGCGAAGGCGGATGCACGTCTGGTTGGGATAGGCACCGCCACCGATCAAAAAGTTGATGTAGGGGCGTTCGATCAGGAACTCTTTGGATCGCAGGGTGCCTATCGAACCATCTCCTTCGTGGTAGGAGTTGAGATAGCCGTTGCCGAGATAACCATCGACATGCATTTGATTCGGGAGGGTACCGCGGGCGGGTTGGGTTCCGAAGGCGGTGCCTGTGATCGTCCAGCCATCCAATGAGGCGCCTTCGAAATCATCCACGATCACATCGTCGGCCGACTGGGCAAAGGATAGCGTGGCGCAGAAAAACGTGGAAAGAAACCAAGCCGCGATGCCAGCCCAGCAGTAGGGAACGCGCGACAGTGGATGCGTGGGGAATCTCGATGGCAGCAGCATGATGGGAGGATGACAGGTGAGAGAGGAAGGAGAACCGGCGGGAGCGGGGCGCGCGCTACTACGAAGCGTGGGTAAGGGACGCGAGGTGGGTGTTCCATGCGTCCAAGTAGTGGCGATAGCCGAGGTGTTCGTCGGCTTGCTGTTCGAGCATGGCTTTGGTGGCGGCGACCAACTCGGCTTCGCGTTCGAGAGTCAATCTGCCCATGAGGACTTGCAACCGCAGGAACACAAAATAGGTATCCAGCACGTCGCAGCGGCAGTACTCGCTGATCTCGCGGAGTTTACCGCTGCGATACAGGTCGAACACCATGTCCCCTTGCACATCGATCTTGCCGGGTTTGTTGACTAGGGCTGCGGCGAGGTTGAGTCCGCCACGAAACCACGTTCCACCAAAGTTGGTCAGGATTTCGTGCAGGTCGAGGTGCGCTTCGAGGTTGTAGCGATTGCGGTTTTGGGAGTACGTGCGATCGTAGAGGTTGAACCAAGCGGGGACGCTGATGCCGTAGCGAAACGCAGAGAGTTCCATGAGCGGCAGGTCAAACCCGCGCCCATTGAAAGTAACCCAAGTTGGTTGACCATAGCGTTCCCAGCCCAACCAGAAGTTGCGGGTGATCATCTCTGGGCGATAGCTGGGTTCATCGAGCGAAACGATCTCGATCAACCCAAAATCTTCTCGGAGTTTCGCGATGACCAGGGAGACTGGCAGATGGTAGGTGTGGGGAATGAAGTCTCGCCCCGATTCGTCGAGCAGTTCTTGGCGAAACAGCGAGACAGCTTGGTCGGGTGTCAACCCTTGTCCTGGATACTTGGTTCGTGCGATCAAAGGACCATCAGCGATGCTCTCGACATCGAAGAGCAAGTACTTGAGTTTGTTGGGTGGCGAGGACATGGCGATCGCGATGGCGTTGATGGCGAAAAGGATCTCAATGTTCTACCACTTGCAGCTGCGTCGTGCATCCAGTGAGCCACGGGTTCGAATGATTTTCGAAGCGCCCGACGAGATGTCACCTTAACGATCTGCCTTCACGCCTCCGAGTCGTTGGGGGGGAGTTTATGGACAGAGGGGGCGTTGGGAGTTGGGTCGATGGAGGCGGGGTCGATACAGAATCGGTAGCCGACGCCCGGCTCGGTGAGAATGAACTGGGGTTGGGTCGCGTCCGCTTCCAGTTTGCGACGCAGGTTCGCAATGAAGACGCGGACGTAGTGGGGTTCGGCAGCGTCGTTTGGGCCCCAAACTTCCTTGAGGAGAAAGCGATGGGTAAGCACTTTGTTGGCGTGGGCGATGAGCGTCGTCAGCAGTTGGTATTCCAGTGGCGTCAAGTGGGCGATCTGATCGCGCCGTCGCACCAGCCGCGCGCTGCGATCGACGACGCAGTCGCCGAATCGAACGGTCGGAGATTGATCGCGCGGGGCGGACGCATGGCGTAGCGATACGCGAATGCGTGCCAGCAACTCGCCGACGCCAAACGGTTTGGTGAGGTAATCGTCGGCGCCTAGGTCGAGGGCTTGGACCTTTTGAGTTTCTTGATCGCGGGCGGAAAGGACCAAGATCGGAATTTGAGTCCATTGCCGGAGGCGACGTATGACTTCTTGGCCATCGAATCCGGGCAATCCGAGATCGAGCACGATGAGGTTGGGGGGATAATCGATCGCGAGTCGAATTCCTTCTTCACCGCTCGCTGCTTCATTGAGCCGGTAACCCGCATCGGCTAACGCCATCCGCAGCAATCGTCTTATGGGGGCTTCGTCTTCGATGATCAGGATCAAGGGAGGCATGGAGCCACAGCATTCGGGCTAAGGGAACTAAACGTTGTCGCGAGGACGGGGAACGGGAGGCGAGGCTGGGGATGCCAGGGTGGGCGAATGTGCGTCCAGCGGCAGTCGGAGGACAAACTCAGCACCTCCGCCGGGCGGATTGGAAGCCGAAATGCTTCCTCCTAGTTTGTGCATCATAGCACGGCAGATGGAAAGCCCGAGCCCACAGCTGCGACCGGTGTCGGGCGTGTTGGATGCGCGATAGAACTTAGAAAAGATACGTTCTTCCGTTCCAGGTTCGAGTCCTGGGCCCCGATCGCGCACGCGGATGCGCAACGTATCTCCATCTTTTGCCGCCGCAATAGAAATCGGCGTTCCGGCAGATGTGTACTTGCACGCGTTCTCCAGCAGATTGACGAAGACTTGTTCAAGCATCGTCGGGTCGATGCGGATCAACGGAGTGTCCTCGGGGACTTGGACGTCGACCGGATGGTGCTTTAAGTCGGCAGCGCAGGCTCGCAGGGCAGAACCGACGATGTCCTCGAGAACATGCCAATGCAGCGGGATCGCGTTTTCTTCTGCATCCAGACGCGTCATTTGCAAGATGTTTTCGAGCATGCGATGAAGTCGCTTCGATTCCGATTCGATCGATTGGAGCAATTCCCTCTGGTTCTCAAGCGAGAGCGTTTTCGAGTCGAGAAGTGCTGAGCTCGCTCCATAAATCGTGGCCAGCGGAGTGCGCAAATCGTGGGAGACGCTACTCAGGAGCGTGCTGCGCAGCAACTCGGCGTCGGCATGGATCTTTGCTTCGGCCGCATCGATGGCCAATCGATCGCGCTCGAGGGCAAGTGCAAGTTGATGGCAGCAGGATTCGAGGGTGCGTCGCGGATCGGGTTGTTGGTAGCTGGTGTCATTGACCGGGCTGCGGATTGCGAGGGCGCCCAAGCATCCTGCGGATCCTTCAAGAGGGAGGAACCAAGCAACGGCGTTGGGAAGTGTGTTGGTGCCGAGGCCTGCGTGCTGCGCATGGTCCATCACCCACTGAGCGGCAGGTTGACTGATGGGATGGTTGGGGATCGTGTCGTGGCTAGAGTGAGCAAGTTCCACGGCGCCGCCAGGGCGTCGCAAGTAGATGGCGATTTCGGATTGGAACATGGTCTGGATTCGCCGACTGGCTGCTTGCAACAAAAAGACTTCCCCGTAGATGGCGCCCAAGTCGCGTCCCAGTTCGTACAGGGAATGGGTGCGCTGCTCTCGGGCTTTGGAGGCGACGATCTGCAATCGCAAACGAGAGGTCAGGGAGCTGATGATCAGTCCGATGGCGAGCATGACGAAAAACGTCACTAGGTACTGCGCATCGGAGATCGCAAAGGTGAGGAACGGTGGGACAAAGAAGAAGTCAAACAGGAGGACCGATAGGGTGCTGGCGAGGATCGCTGGGCCAGCACCGTATTGATATGCGACCCAAGCCACTCCCGCCAAAAAGAGCATGACGGTGTTGGCTTCGGAGTCGGCTATATGGGTCGTTCGAAGCAATGCGGCGAGACTGCAAAGGAACGTCGTGATGACCACTGCCGGGACGTAGTCGGACCATTTCCAGGTTTGGGCTGTACGCGCCACGGGCCTATCGTTGTCGCGATCTTTGTCCCCTTCGATGACATACACATCAATGCCACTTCCGGACTCGATCAGCTCTTGAACGATGGATCTTGAAAACCACCGAGACCACTTCGATTGGCGAGTCCGCCCGATAAGGATCTTGGTGACATTGCGAGATTTGGCGTATTCGAGGATGGCTATTGCGACGGTCGGACCGGACAGCGTAACGGTTTCAGCGCCCAGCCGTTCTGCCAGTCGAAAGTGGTTCATCAGTTGGGACGTAGCGCTTTGGTTCCGAGGCAAGCGTGGCGTGTCGACCGACGCAGCGATCCAGCCCGCGTCGAGGGCGGACGCCATCCGTTTTGCGGTGCGGATTACTTTGGCGGTAGTCGGGCTGGGACCGACGCACACCAACAACTGTTCCGCCGTTGCCCAAGGCCGCGCGTCGTCTTTCTTTTGGCGATCGGACTGGACATCGAGGTGGACGCGCGAGGCTGCTTGCCGCAGCGACATTTCCCGCAGCGCGTTGAGGTTGGTGCGATGGAAGAAGTGCTTTAGTGCGTTGCGGGCTTGTTCGCCAGGGTAGATCAGACCCTCTTCGATCCTTTCGATCAGATCGTCTGGAGGGAGATCGACGATCTCGATTTCGTGAGCGCGATCAAAGACATGATCGGGAATCGTTTCGCGGACTTGCACGCCGCTGATCTGGCCGACGATGTCGTTCAAGCTTTCGATGTGCTGAACATTGAGGGTGGTCCAAACATCGATGCCAGCTTCGAGGAGTTCCTCGACATCTTGCCAGCGTTTGGTATGCCGGCAACCATCGGCATTGTGATGGGCGAGTTCGTCGACCAGTAGGATCTCGGGCTTCCTGGCGATCGCCGCATCGACATCGAACTCTCGTAGCGCGATGCCTTGGCTGGAGTACGCGCGAGTCGGAATGCTTTCCAGTCCCTCGACCAAGGCGGCGGTAGCGGGGCGGGAATGGGGTTCGACGTATCCGATGACCACATCGCGTCCAGCGTCGAACGCTCGCTGGGCGGCTTGTAGCATCGCGTAGGTCTTGCCGACTCCAGCCGCGTAGCCGAAGAAGATTTTCAGGTGACCGCGATGCGCCATCGCAGCTTCGGCTTTCCAGCGAGCAAGAATGGCATCGGGGTCCGGTCGTGAATCGTTCATGGATGCTTCGAAGTGGAGCGATCGGATGCATCGGGCGGTGAAGCGATGGGGAATCGTTCGTCGAGTTCCAGGTTTAACTTTAGCACATGCACACGCGGCGGCCCGATCCAGCCGAATGCTTCTTGCTCGGTGCAATGTTGGATGCACTCCTCGATCTGGGCTATGGACGCACCACGCAGGCTCGCCACCCGGGCGGCTTGGAAGCGCGCGGAGGCGGGTGAGATGTGCGGGTCGAGGCCGCTGGCGGATGCCGTTACCAAATCGACGGGAGGATGACCTGCGATTGGATCGGATGCGCGGAGTTGTTCGACGCGCTTTGCAATCGCGTCCAGCAGAGCGGGATTGGAAGGTCCCAAGTTGGAACCACTCGATGCCGCAGCGTTGTATGGGGTGGGAGCGGTTGTCGATGGAGGTCCCCAGAAATACTCAGGCTTGGAGAAAGCTTGTCCAATAAGTTCTGAGCCTACAATGCGACCATTGCGGAGGATTAAGCTACCGCTCGATTGGTGTGGGAATGCCACTCCCGCGATGGCCGTGATCGCGAGTGGATAGAGGATACCGGTGAGAAGCGTGAGGACGAGGAGCGACACCGCAGCGTTGCGTAACGAAAGAAGCATGATGATGCGAGGTGATGTAGTAATGAGTCAGTGAAGGAAGGGGGTGGCCAGCGATTTCTAGGCCAAGTGCAGTGCGGTTAGCAGTAAGTCGATAGCTTTGATGCCGAGAAAGGGGACAACCAATCCACCCAGCCCGTAAATCAGCAAGTTGCGTTGGAGTAGTTGGGCTGCGCCGACGGGCCGATAGGAAACGCCCCGAAGCGCCAATGGGATGAGCGCCACGATGATGATGGCGTTGAAGATGACGGCTGAGAGAATGGCGCTTTGCGGCGAGTGCAACTGCATCACATCGATGGACTTGAGGATTGGATAGGTCGATGCAAAGGCTGCAGGAAGGATTGCAAAGTACTTGGCGACATCGTTTGCGATGCTGAAGGTCGTCAGTGCGCCGCGCGTCATGAGGAGTTGTTTTCCGATGTTCACGATCTCGATGAGTTTGGTCGGATTGGAGTCCAGGTCGACCATGTTGCCGGCTTCTTTGGCAGCTTGGGTTCCGGAGTTCATCGCCACGGCTACGTCGGATTGCGCTAAAGCAGGAGCATCGTTGGTGCCGTCGCCGGTCATGGCGACCAACCGTCCACCGCGTTGGTACTCGCGAATGAGCGCGAGTTTAGCTTCGGGGGTCGCCTCGGCCAGAAAGTCATCGACACCGGATTCGGCGGCGATGGCTGCGGCGGTCAGGGGGTTATCGCCAGTGATCATGATGGTCTTGATCCCCATTTGCCTCAACTCTGCGAAGCGTTCCTTGATGCCGCCCTTGACGATGTCCTTGAGTTCAACGACACCGAGGACCCGATCGTTGCGACACACGACCAGTGGCGTGCCGCCGCTGCGCGCGATGGCGGTTACCGTTTCGGAGACGCTGCTTGGCAAGAAGCCGCCCAGTTGTTGGACGTGTGCTTCGATGGCCGATGCGGCACCTTTTCGAATCGTGGTGCGTTCGATGTCAACGCCGCTCATGCGTGTTCTGGCAGAGAACGGAACGAATTCGTGTTTGGTGGCGCTGAGGTCGATACCTCGCAGACCGAATCGCGCTTTGGCCAGGACCGCGATACTGCGTCCTTCTGCGGTTTCATCGGCCATCGATGCCAAGTGGGAAGCTTCGGCGAGTTCTACTTCTTGAACGCCTTCAGCAGGCCAGAACTTGGTGGCCTGTCGGTTGCCCAAGGTGATGGTGCCCGTTTTGTCCAGCAGGAGAACATCGACGTCCCCGGCGGCTTCGACAGCTCGCCCTGACATTGCAACGACGTTGCAGCGGCTCAGTCGGTTCATGCCCGCGATCCCGATGGCTGAGAGGAGCGCGCCGATGGTGGTCGGTGCCAAGCACACAAACAGAGCGATGAGAGTGATGATGCTGATAACCGCGCCTTCGCCTGCGGAAGCGACGCTGAACTCTGAGTAGGGAAGCAGGGTGGCGACGACCAACAGGAAGATTAGGCTCAGTGCAGCCAGCAGGATACCGAGAGCAATCTCATTGGGTGTCTTTTGGCGTTTAGCACCTTCGACCATGGCGATCATGCGATCGAGGAAACTTTGTCCTGTTGTGGACGTGACGCGGATTCGCAGCGAATCGGAGATGACGCGGGTGCCACCGGTGACGGCGTTGCGGTCGCCGCCGCTTTCGCGAACGACTGGGGCGCTTTCGCCGGTGATGGCGCTTTCGTCGACGGAGGCCACCCCTTCGATGACTTCGCCATCGGACGGAATGACTTCGCCAGCCACGACCAGAACGACGTCATCGATCTTGAGTTCGGTGGCGGGGACCCATCCTTCGATTGGCAGAACACGACGGGCGCGGACGGTGGTCCGCGAAGCCCGCAGCGATGCGGCTTGGGCTTTGCCATGCCCTTCTGCGATGGCTTCTGCGAGGTTGGCAAAGAGCACCGTCAGCCAGAGCCATAGCGCGATGCTTAGAACAAACCACGGGGATTCGCCCGATGGATGCAGGAAGGAGTCGATGCAAAGCAACGTACTCAGGATGCTGCCCACATAAACGCAGAACATCACCGGGTTGCGAATTTGGGAGCGGGGCGAGAGTTTCTTGATTGCCTCGAGGATTGAATCCCACCGGGACGCGCCCGGATACGATGCGTTCGATATGGAAGGAGCGGAATGGGACATGAGAGAATTGCCTTAATGCGAAGTGACTTGTTGTTGAAGTTGCAGTTGCTCGACGATGGGGCCGATGGCAAGTGCCGGAAAGAAGCTCAATGCTCCAACGAGCAGCACGATGGTGACTAGGAACACCACGAACAATGGCTTGTGAGTAGGCAGCGTTCCCGGACCGGCTGGGACGGTGTTCTTGGCAGCCAGCGAGCCCGCGATCGCCAGGACCGGCAGGAGCACTCCGAAGCGCCCGATGAACATGGTGAGTCCGAGCAGTGCGTTGTAGAACGGCGTGTTGGCGCTCAATCCAGCAAAGGCGCTGCCGTTGTTGTTGCTGGCCGAAGAGAGTGCGTAAAGGACTTCGCTGAATCCGTGAGGTCCGGGGTTGGCGATGCCGGCACGTCCCCAAGGGGAAGCGACCGCGATGGCGGTCCCGAGCAGGACGGAAACGCATGGGAGCAGAATCGCAATCGATGCCATCTTGATTTCAAACGCGCCGATCTTTTTGCCGAGGTACTCTGGCGTCCGTCCGACCATCAAACCGGCGATGAAGACCGTTACGAGGGCAAACATCAACATCCCGTACAGCCCTGAACCAACGCCGCCGAAGACGACTTCGCCCAATTGCATCAAGACCATTGGGAACAGGCCGCCCAACGGCGTGAAGGAATCGTGCATGGCTTTGACGCTGCCGTTGGAAGCGGCTGTGGTGAGAACCGACCAGAGAGCCGACATGCCAATCCCGAATCGCAACTCCTTGCCCTCCATGTTGCCACCGGGCTGTAGCGCGCTGGGAATCGTATCGACGCCGAGCGCTGCAACGGCTGGATTGCCCGCATGCTCTAGCGCCATCACCGCAACGATGCACGGGAGCAGAATCGCCGTCATGGCTAACAGCAGTGCCAATCCTTGACGTCGATCGCGGACTAGTTCGCCAAAGGTGTAGCAGAGTGCGGCGGGAATGAGCAGGATCGCCAACGACTCGAGGAAGTTGGAAAGCAGGGTTGGATTCTCGAAGGGATGGGCGGAGTTGGCATTGAAGAAGCCACCACCGTTGGTACCTAACTGCTTGATCGCGATCTGCGAAGCGGCCGGTCCGACTGGCAAGGGAATTGAAGTTCCCTCGGTTTGCGATTCGAGCGAGAAGACATTGGGATAGGGTGCAAGCGTTTGGACGACACCTTGGGAGCAGAGCGCGACAGCCATCACGATGGATAGGGGCAGCAATACGTAGGTCGTTCCGCGGAACAAATCGACGTAGAAGTTGCCGATGGTGCTTGAGTGGGTGCGAGCAAAACCTCGGGTGATGGCCATGAAGCCTGCGAGCCCTACGGCTGCGGACAGAAAGTTCTGTGAGCCTAGTACGAGCATTTGCGTGAAGTAACTCATGCTGCTCTCGCCGCTGTAGGCTTGCCAGTTGGTATTGGTCATGAAGCTGATGGCCGTGTTGAAGGCCGAATCGCTACTGACGTTGGGGAACCCGCTGGGATTCCACGGCAGGATCGACTGGCAACGCTGAATGGCATAGACCAAGACAAACGAGAGCCCGCTGAACATCAACACATCGAGCGCATAGTGCTGCCAAGTCGACTCCGATTCCGGGTGGAGACCCAGCCTTCTAAGCAGCGGACGTTCCCATTGCAGTAGCTTGGCGAACGCGCCGCGCCGTTCATCGCCGAGGGCGAGAGCAAGGTACCATCCGAGAGGTCGGATCGCCGCGGACAGCGCGACGAAGTAAAGCAACAAAGGTAAGATCGAGGAGCTCATGAGAACTTCTCCGGAAAGAGCAAAGCGATACAGAGATAGACAGCGAGTCCAAGAGTGGCGCTCGCCGCGAGTGCGACCGTCCACGTCATGATGGATTCTCCGTCAGCAGCGATGCGATCCCTATTAAAGCGAGCCACGCCAGCCCGAAGCAAAGGGCTCCGAGCAGTAGCCAAACAAAGTCCATGGTGGTGAATTCTCCTTAAGGATTGGGACACCAATCATTTCACCGCAGACCGCATCAAAAGGGTGTAAATGCGTCGTCGTCCCCCATCAAGAAAGTATCAAGCCCCAAATACGTGCCACCCACCTATTGCTCTTTGGCCACCATCCGGACTGCATGCGTCCCCGTCTGTGTCCGGAGTTCCACTCTTATTCCCTTCAATTGGCTCGATGGCGAGCACGGTACGTGTAGTCGCTCGCCATTCAGGTAGGAATAGACGAAGCTCTTCGTATTCGGACCGCTCGTCCAGCGGTTCGCTAATAGCTGCACCAGAAAGTCCGCGATTCAATGCGCCTTGCCATCGAATCACGGTTTGAAGAGCGATCAAATCGCGGATGCAGAGCGCATCCCAAGCGTAACGCGATGGCTTAAGCGACGCGGCGGTACTGTTCTATCGATGTCCAAGCACCAGAGCGGAGTCGCTCCCCACAGACGCGAGCAACTACTTCTTCGCAAACACCTGCCGCACCGCGTGTTGCCCGCGCCGCCAGCGGTGCTGATGCTCCTGAGCATGCTGCGATAGCGACTCCGGCGAACCCGCC
>JBKCUI010000175.1:0-4458 GCA_046318495.1 Pirellula sp.
AAGTAGAGGCCCACCCGAAGATTGCGCAGGTTTCTACGGATACATCCATCTGCAAGATGCATTCAAGGATCCCGAGAACAACGATCAGGGAACGGCGATCGAATAGCTCGGAGACGCATTGGACTTTGAATCGTTGGATCGCAAAACTGCAACCAAACGCATGAAGAGGCGCTTCGCGAGCACGTTGGTTCCAGTTGAACGATTGGGATGGAATGCGACTATCGCCAAACGCGCGATCGTCTTGAATCGTACCTTTGCGCAGGTCTGCTTGAATCGACTCTGCCTGCGTGCAACAGCTACATGATGCCCTGTTGCGGCGGATCTACTGGCTTGAAAATGGTTGGTCGTCGCCGCCCGAATGCAACGACCTATCTCTAACGCTTAGACACACCGAATTCGAACGTAACACTAATCGATGACCACCTTGACCGTCTGCGATCGCTGGCTTTGGCCGACATGATCGTAGGCCTCCACGTAGATTTCGTAGTCCCCCTTCGGCAGATCGAGTCGGGTCGAAAGCCCTGCAATTGCAATGGCAAGCTGAACCGGCGGAAGTCCGAAGCGGACGCTCATCACACGGTAGCGAGCCCCATTACCAGCCGAAGTCCATTGCAGTTCCAGGCCATTTTGTTGCAAGGCGGTGCGGATCTCAGGAGTTAGCAAGCGTTGAGAGGTTCGCGTGAATCTCCGATCCATGCCTCGCCAAACTCCATCCGTTCCGATCGCTCCCACCGTCAGGGTGTGATCGCCATTCAAGGAATCTCCGAACAACTGCGATATCGCCAAATCCGTGACTTCAAATTGACCGTTCGGCCCGATGGCCCCGACAATTTCTTTGCGGGGAGAACCGTCTAGCGACACCGAGAGCTTGGAATGGGCGTCTCGGACGGCTCCGCGAAAACCGATGTCCGTCGTAAGTCCGTCCGATGCTCCTGTATCGTTCATTATCAACGACACGAATGGTGTCGGCGGAGCAGATCCCTGGTTGGAGTTGACATGATTAATGATGGCCAAGACATCGAGTGGGCTGATCGAGGAATCGCGATCCACGTCCAAGTTCAACTCGTATTGACGAGCGGAACTGCTCTTATTCAACCAATTGATGACGCTGAGTACGTCAAGGGGCGAAATCGTACTATCGGCATCAACGTCTAGCGTAGAGATCCATGTCGTCCCATGAGTCGTATACGGCACGACATCCACAACAGCCGACCCCTGTGCCAGAGCGACCCCATTTCGAGATGCCTTGGCCGTGATCGTTCGATTTCCGCCGTGTCCAAAGATCACGTCCTTGACTGAGACAATCGCTCCCCCGACGACGACCCTATCCGTAAGCCCGTCGGCATTCAAATCCATGTCGTACTGAACATCATTACCCGCGAATGAATCCCCTACCAAACGCATGTCAATGGAAACAGGAACACCGATCCCGACGACCGAGGAAACAGATACGTCCAGCGTTGCGGCTGGCTTGGGACGGAATGCGATAAACGATTCCGCAAAGTTGACTCCGTGAAAAGGGGCGTCCAAGGAGTGGACCTGCGTGCCATCAACCTTCAACTGGTAGTTTCCGTCCAGCAATCCAACATCGTCAACGAACTTGCCCTCAAATCGCAGATCCACGACTGTCTTGTTATCGAGGTTGGAAGCAATCGACTGGAAGGGGACAACCTCCCCGCCAACATCCTGCTTCAGCCATTGAATTGCGGGTCCGGAGAAGGACACCAGCGTATCCCATGCGATGCGGATTTGCTTAACGGATGCGTTCCAGCCATCGCCATCCACAACCCTAACGCTTGTGACCTCAGGAACGTTAACGACACTCACGACGTAATCGCGGAAAACAGGAGTGCTATTCTGCAAGAGCGGATCACTGGCAATGACTCGAACGTGCAAGGCTGATTGCGATTCAAAATCAAAGCGAGCCCCTGACCGCAACCAAAGTTTCCCATCTGCGATTTCAAAGAATTCAGCATCTGCGCCCTGAAGAGAGACCTCAGGATCTCCAAGCGCATCATCAACGATGGCGATGGACGCTACTGCGATGGACTGTATCACCCATTCCTCTTCGGGAAAGCTCGAAATCAAATTGCCGAACACGATTTCGGTCGGCGCTTCGTTGATGTCCGTGACGTTCAGCACTACATCGAGCGACTTGTCTGGCGTTGCACCGACGGCCGGATCATCGACTGAGACGGTGACACGCAGTACCGGCTTGGTCTCGAAATCAAGCTGACTCGGCTTCAACTTCAACTTACCCGAGACGACTTCAAACCTCGTCGCGTCGGCTCCTGAGAGACTGATCGCGTTGGTTCCCAGCGAATCATCGAAAATCGCGACATCTGCAACGTCCAATCCGGTTGTATTCGATTCCGGAACCGATGATACAACGTTCGAGAGCATTAGGCCCGGCGCTTCGTTGACATCGGTCACATTTAGCACGACGTCAATCGATTGGTCGGGCGTTGCACCGACCGTGGGGTCGTCGACCGCCACCGTGACGCGCAGCGTAGGCTTGGTCTCGAAGTCGAGCTGGCTGGGCTTCAACTTCAACTTGCCAGATACGACATCGAACTTCGTCGCATCCGGCCCCGATAGGCTGATTGTATTGGTTCCGATCGCATCATCGAGAATCGACACGTCGGCGACGTCCAAGCCGGATGTGTTCGATTCGGGAACGGATGTCACGACGTTGGTGAGCGTTAGGCCCGGTGCTTCGTTGACGTCGGTCACATTCAGCACCACCTCGATAAACTGGTCTGGCGTTGTACCGACCGAGGGGTCATCGACCGATACGGTGACTCGAAGAACTGGATTGGTCTCAAAGTCAAGTTGGCTCGGCTTCAGTTTCAGCTTGCCAGACACGACTTCAAACTTCGACGCGTCGGCTCCTGAAAGACTGATCACGTTTGCTCCTAGCGCATCATCGAGGATCAACACGTCAGCAATGTCCAAGCCGGACGTATTGGACTCGGGCACGGATGCGACAACATTAGCAAGCGCTAAACCCGGTGCTTCGTTGACATCCGTTACGTTCAGGACCAAATCGATCGATTGATCGGGCGTTGTACCGACCGCGGGGTCATCGACCGATACGGTGACTCGAAGTACTGGCTTGGTCTCGAAGTCAAGTTGGCCGGGCTTCAGTTTCAATTTACCCGACACAACTTCGAACTTCGTCGCGTCGGCTCCTGAGAGACTAATCGTATTGGCTCCCAGCGCATCATCGAGGATCGACACGTCGGCAATGTCCAAGCCGGATGTGTTCGATTCGGGAACCGACGATACTACATTCGTGAGCGTTAGGCCCGGTGCTTCGTTGACATCCGTCACGTTCAGCACCACGTCGATCGATTGGTCGGGCGTTTGACCGACCGTGGGGTCGTCGACCGCCACGGTGACGCGCAGCGTAGGCTTGGTCTCGAAATCGAGCTGGCTGGGCTTCAACTTCAACTTGCCTGAAACAACTTCGAACATCGTCGCGTCCGGCCCCGATAGGCTGACTGCATTTATTCCGAGCGCATCGTCGAGAATGGCGACATCCGCAACGTCGAAGCCAGAGGTATTTGATTCGGGAACCGATGAAGCGACGTTGGTGAGCGTCAAGCCCGGTGCTTCGTTGACGTCGGTCACGTTCAGAACGACATCGATCGACTGGTCTGGCGTGGCACCGACGGTCGGATCATCGACCGACACAGTCACTCGAAGTATTGGCTTGGTCTCAAAATCGAGCTGGCTCGGTTTCAGTTTCAACTTGCCAGATACGACTTCGAACTTCGTCGCGTCGGCTCCTGAGAGACTGATCGCGTTGGTTCCTAGCGCATCATCGAGGATCGACACGTCGGCAATGTCCAAGCCGGACGTATTGGACTCGGGCACGGATGCGACAACATTAGCCAGCGCTAGGCCCGGCGCTTCGTTGACATCCGTCACACTTAGCACCACGTCAATCGATTGATCGGGCGTCGTACCGACGGTCGGATCATCGACCGCCACCGTGACGCGCAGTGTTCGCTTAGTCTCGAAGTCGAGCTGGCTCGGCTTCAACTTCAACTTGCCTGAAACAAGTTCGAACTTGGCTGCATCGGGACCGATAAGGCTGATCGCATTGGTTCCCAACGCATCATCGACAATCGCGACATCTGCAATGTCCAAGCCGGACGTATTGGACTCGGGCACGGATGCGACAACATTAGCGAGCGTTAGGCCCGGCGCTTCGTTGACATCGGTTACACTTAGCACCACGTCAATCGATTGATCGGGCGTTGCACCGACCGCGGGGTCGTCGACCGCCACCGTGACGCGCAGCGTTCGCTTAGTCTCGAAGTCAAGCTGGCTCGGCTTCAACTTCAACTTGCCTGAAACAACTTCGAACATCGTCGCGTCCGGCCCCGATAGGCTGACTGCATTTATTCCGAGCGCATCGTCGAGAATGGCGACATCTGCAATGTCCAAGCC
>JBKCUI010000176.1:0-10650 GCA_046318495.1 Pirellula sp.
AGAGAATCAACTCAATCGCTACGGACAACCGAAGATCGCAGTGCCGCCCAAAAAGTCCGGGCACATCCAGATGACGTTGTTTCATTGGCAAGAGAACGAAGTCCTCGAGCGTATCAAGCAGCTCGATTTGCAAAGCATGACACCCATACAAGCCTTGCAAATGCTTGAGACGCTTCAGAATCAAGCCAAGTCCCTGGAATGATTCCGCCCCACGATGTGTTCGCCCAATCTGGGAAGCCGAGGTCGTGTTCCATGCAAGACAATCCGTATCGTTCACCGAGCCCATTGCACGAAGAGGGCTTCACGCTCGAGCCGCCCGCGGCTTCCGCAGGGAAGCAGGTATTGCCGCGACTCTTTTGGCGAATCTGGTCCGGCTATACGCTGCTAGGATTTGTTGGGATGGTGCATGGTATCTCAAGTGGATCCAGCATTGTCTGGAACCTTTGCAGCGCAGCGACGTTTCTCAGTCCTTTCATTCTGTTTCGGGCTGTCCGATGCGAGAGGTTTCAACACAAGTGCGTCGTCTTCCATGGCGTGAGCTTGTTCCTCACTCAATGGGCTATCTGTTTCGGACTGTTTTATCTATCGCTGGCGCTGATGATTGTTCCGGTCTTGTGGTTGGGGCGATGGAACCCAGTGGTATCGACTTCTTACAATCCCAGTACCGCTCCGACTCTGAGTGTGGCATGGATGCAGGTGCTGTTAGTCGGGGCGGTTTGGTTGGCCTTGTATCTCGGGCTGCTGGAGTTGAGCGCCCATCGGCCGCGATTGGCCATCGATCACCCTCAAAACGACACAGCCCTGGATGCAACGCACTGAGCATTCAGCGCGTTGCATCCAGGGCTGTAGGGTGTTCATTCTCCTCTCGCTGCCGAGTTGAGCTACTCGGGAGACGAGACCATTCCGCGTCAATTACTGAACGCGGAGGCGCTTTTGGATGTCGGTTTCGAGGACGCCGAAGACTGCTTCGTGGCGTTGAACCGACATTTGCAACGCAGCCAACAATCGCTTGGCCGTGTAGAAATTCATGATGATGCGTTGCTTGACGTGGATAGGATCCTTGGGGATGCCCACGGGTTGTGGGTTCAATCCAAAGTCAACGATCAGTTCTTCGGGAGAACCGGTAACGCGGCAGAAATTGGCGTACAGGGCAATCGCGTCTTCATCCCGAACTTGAACTTGGACCGGAGCCTGTTGCTGGGCCTTGGTTTCGTTCGCTGGATCTTGTTCTACTTCACTCGACATCGTTCTCTCTCCAAGAAAAATCAACCAACCGATGGGGCTCGATGCCCACGGTGTAACAAAACTCTAACACGTAAATCTTCGGATGGATTCCCTCGCATCAAAATTCAAAGTTGAATGTCTTGATGCAGTATCGGTACAAACGCCATCCTAGGGAGCGCCATGCAAGATGGACGCGGGATTCGCCTCGGTAGCTGGGCCGTGTGGGCACGTTATCCGAGGTGAATTGAACGCGAACTTGGTAAGATGTACTGATCGGGACCGTCTTACCAGATTCATCGCTCTTGGTATCCAGGGAACCGCCGGACTGAATGGCCAATTGCGGTGGGGCTTCTTTCATCGCCGAGGAGGAAAAGCCCACGATCTTGCCGTGCAAGGACTCAAGCCGAGCAGATTCCAGCATGACGCTGACTTTGTCGTGGAGTGCGAGCAGATCGAGAGCGTGTTGAGGGAGGACCATGACGCCCTCCATGACTTGCTCGGGCGCGACCAAGCAGATCAAATCGCCCTCACCAAAGTAGGCGTCTTGATTGGCCGGATCAAACGGATTGCCTTCCCAAGTTGGGAGTTGCTCTTGGGCTTTCGCGGCTTTGCTTTCTTCTTTTGGTGGCGGACGGAACAGAAATCCTTTTCTAGGACTGCGGAGGACCAGGTTGGACAGTTTCTCATCGAGGACGTTGAGAATGTTCCGTTTGGCTTGGACGTCTTCCTCTTGGACTCGCAGATACTGTTGGTGGGTTGGATCGGACGCGGCCGAGCGTTGGAGGTCCTGCAGTTTGATCACGGCCATTTGGTACTCGCCGAACGCTTTGGTGCGTTGGTACTTGAGTTCCAAATTGTCGAACTCGGCGATGACTGCCCCGGCCTCGACGGCCGATTGAGGTTGTATGTGCCACTTGACGAGCTTGCCTCCCACCAGCGTTCGCACTTCGACGGCATCCACGGGTTGGATTTCGGTGGGGCAGTAAACGTAGAACGGCAGTGGCAGGAAGCAGAACAGGGCCAGGATGCCCAGCGCCGCTGCCAAACTGGTCAGGATGTTGCCTCGTTTCATTTTGCTGGCTCGCCCTGGGGTCTTGAAGAATTTGTAGATAGACATCGCTCCGGGCACGATCATCCCCGCAACACCCGCGATGGCGAATGTGCGACCGAGCGACTGCAGCCCATAGGGCTTGAGTACTTGATTGAGGAACATGATGATTCCAAACGCCACGACCCATCGGTAGATGAACGAACCGATGATGTACGAGCCGAACAAAAGCCGGTTGCCTTGGGGCAGGAACGGGTTGTCTTGCAACTCGAGACCCAAGCAATTCTTTTGGAACCAACGCTTGAGAATCTCTTGCGCTTTTTGGCGGAGATTCGGGATCTCGAGGATATCCATCAAGATGTAATATCCGTCGAATCGAAGGAGCGGGTTGCCGTTGAAGACCACCGTGCTGACCGAGCAGATAAACATGACGCTCAAGCACAGGAAGTGGAACATGCCATCCTCGCTGAACCACCACAAAAACGTTGCGATGGTCGCGAGGATCAACTCGACGTACATCCCCGCCGCGCCGATGAAGACGCGTTGCCATTTGTTAGGCAACATCCATGAGTCCGACACGTTGCAATACAAGCACGGAGTGAACACCAGGAACATCAGTCCCATCTCGTGGCACTCGCCGCCGAATTTCTTGCAACTCAATCCGTGACCGAATTCGTGAAGGACTTTCACGGCGGCCATCGTCAGCCCCAGCCAGATCCAGTTGTTGGCAGCAAAGAACTGTTCAAACGTCGGCAGTTTGCCTCGGAACTCTTGGTAGTTGACCAGCACCAAGCCGATGGCGGACAGTCCGAAGAGGACTGCCAGCATCAAGCACCAGGGTGTGAACAGCCAACCAAACCACGGCAGCAACGCATTGAGAATCCGCTCGGGATCGATGCCGCGAAAACGAATGGCAAAGACGTTGGAGAGTTTGCTGAAAAGCTCTTTGCGCTTTTTGGTTTCCCCGCGTCGACGCAACGGCTTTCCTTGACCGCTAGCGTGCGAGATGACCAATCCGCTGCGGTGCAGCATTCCAACGAACTGCTGAAGGTCTTGCAAGCTGATGCGCTGCGGAGCGAACTCGGCTTGGAACCGATCCTTGATGCTCTGGAGCGAGGTTTCGCCATCGAGCATGTTGAGGATGGCGTATTCCTCTTCGTGGAATCGGAAGTAATTGAGCCCGACCGGTTCCTTGATGACCCAGTACGCGCGACCGTCGTACTTGTGACGGCTCGATTCCAAGTCTGGGCGCTTGCGCAACCGCAGCGGTCGCATGGCGCTGTTGACCAAGGAATCAGCCATCGTCGTCATGCGAAAAGCTCCAGGTACAGGAAAAGGTTAGGTGGGAGGGATCGCGTTGGATTCCATTGCGCGATTTGGCGTTCGACCGCCATGGGATCGAATGCCTTTGGAGGGATCGCAAGGCTCAAGAGTTCCCTGAAAGCCTGCAGTCCATCCCGAGAACGCGGGTTAGCGAGCCGGGAAAATCTCGACGCGAGCGTCCATGGATCCGCGGAACAAGTACTTGCCATCCTCGATTCGGTTGGGGATTTCGACCCAAACGCGATATTCGTTCATGCCGTCCTTGCTCCCTTCCGACTCGGGCTTCACGAAACCCACGACTCCATCGACGACCACGGTTTTGCCTTGGCCGGTCAGGATGTAAACCTTGGCAGGGGCGCGTTCCAAAACGTTCGGGGACTCGCTGATGCGGACGCTCCCTTTCACGCGGAACTTTTCGAGCGAGACCAATCGCATGATTTCCTCGCCCGCCTTGACCCACTCGTAGCGTTCCTTCTTCATTTCAGCGACGACGCCAGCAAAGGGAGCCTTGAGGGTTCGCAGTTCGACTTGAACGCGGGAAGCATTGAGCTTTGCGTTGTTCACTCCGACGGCGGCCTCGTTGATCTTTTGTTCGCGTTCGGAGACGCTGATTTGGTAATACGCTTTGATCTTCTCGAGCCGCTTCTTTTCCCAATCGTCGAGGGCTTCGACCCCTTCGGTGTAGAGTTCTTGCGAGCGATTGAATACGTTCGAAGCCACATCGTAAGATGCCTTGGAGAACTTGATCTGGCTGTCGTCCTCTGCTTTGAGGCGAGCGGACTCCAGCTCTTTCTCGGCGACTTGCTCCTCGGCTTTTGCGAGCCGATTGTCGATCTCGATCATGGTCATGCCAACGGTGACTTGGTTGCCTTCATCCACAAAGAGTTCTTGGATGATGCCGTCGGTTTGAGCGGGGATCGGAATGTCGTTGACGAAGGAGAGCACTCCGCTGTAGCTCAGAGCGCCTGGTGTTCCTTGTATGACGGCGGAAACAAGGCGACCGTCTGTCAGCTCGCTCTTCGTCAGGGACGGATTCGTCGCTGCGGGAGGTTGCACAGCCCGTTGTGGATTGCGATTCGCTGCATTGGGAGAGGATTCGAGCTGGACCAGTTTGCTCGCTGGGCGGGCGGATCCTGCGGGAGGATCGGTAGGCGTTTGTCCCGAGATGAATCGAACCGGCAACCCGTCGTCGCCCCGATCGCTTGCAATCGTGAGCGGGCTGGGCGAAGCCACGGTGACATCGGTGCGTGAAACCATGGTGACGTGGCTAGGCTGGGAAGGCATTTGCAACGCGACCATACCGCCGACGGCAGCGACCAAACCGGATGCAACGAGGAACAAACGTGGAACCATACTGCGTGAATCCAAACTTTGGAGAATCGACGATCGATGCAAAGGGAAATGGTTAGAACAGCACGTTGGCTCGAATCCACTCGATGACTTCATAGAAGCAGACGAATGCGACGCTGCGTTTGCCGCATTTGACGTCCGCCATGACGCGTGCGCCTGGGCGCCGTGAGATCTTGAGCAGCGCATCGTCGTTGGGGACGCATCGCAGCCGGACCACGGCGCCATCTTCGGCGTGCAGTTCGGCCTGTTGTCCTACTCCGGGTGGATAGAGTTTGCCGTAGTGTTTGTGTTCGGCAGCCGTCATCAAGATGATTTCGACATCGAGATAAGGCTGGTTGTTTTCGTCGCGTTTGCTTTCGTGTTCAAAAGCGTAATCGAGGTAACGCATTCTCTTCTCGGGCATGAGGACTTCGACTTCCCAGGGGCCTTCCGGATCGGCGATCGACATCAATTTTTGCCCGGTGACCACGGGGCGAGCGTTGAGGACTTTTTCGACGTCCCACGTCATCACGATGCCATCGATTGGGCTGACTCGTTCCAGCTGCTTTTGACGTTCCTCGAGGATTGCCAATTCCTCTTTGCGGTTTGCCGCTTCTTGTTCGGCTTGATGGAAGTCTTGCTTGATTCGGATCCTATCTGCTTCGGTCAAGGCCGAGTTGTTGTTGAGTTGGCGGCTGAGTCCGTAGGCTTGCTCAAGGGCTTGTTTATGTTGCCCACGCGTGGTTTCAATTTGGTGGTTGAGTTCGGCGTTTTTGAGAGTGACCAACGGTTGCTGGGCATCCACGGAGTCCCCGTGCTTGACCAACACCTTTTCGACTTCGCCGTCGATGTGCGCGAAAACTTGGCGTTCGACCGTTGGCTTCAGTTCGCCGTTGCCTTGCAAATCGAAATCGAGCGGCACCATGAACATCGCGAGGACACCGGCGGCCAAAGCGCCGAGAATGGACAGCGTTTTCGGCAGTGCTGAGCCGCGGAACATCCAAAGGCAACGATCGAGGAACCGCCACACGGGCATGAACAAGATGTTGCTGTGATCGATGGAATTGGAGAGCGCTCGGCAAGCATGTTCGTAGACGAGGTCGGTGCGGCCTTCGAGCGTTTGCCGAGAAAGCTGCGTTTCGATTTGCTCTACGATCAGAGCCCCGATGATGTTGCGATGGACTTTCGTTTCGGTCGACTCGTTTCGCTCGGCGAGGATATCCCCTTCGAGTTTGCGTTCGGGTTGGCGAATCGGCAGGACCGTCACCGTACGGCCGTGCGAGAGGTCGACGTAGTCCTCGATGGCTTCTTCGATTTGCGGTGGGAGATCTTCGGTGCTGCCGTCGTACCAAAGGGGTTCACCGCTCTTGACCACGCGGGTGGCGAGGTTGTTGAGCGATTGAACGATGTTGGAGCGGTTCTCGATCGAGTCTTGGCCGCTGATGGCGATGACTTTGGCTTTGCCCCCTTTGAGGACGGCCACGCTAACGCGGTCGCAATCGATCAAGCGACGGCCTTCGTTGGCGATCGTGAAGGCCGTGTCGCGCAAGTCGAGATTTTCGTGCACAAGGCGAGCGAACTGATCGGACTGTTGCCAGAGTTCTTCGCGGATGGCGACTTCTTGGAGGGTATGCCCCTTGATCCAATCGCCGATGAGCTTGGACATGTGCTCGACGAAGCGCAGATAGCCTTTTTGGGCATCGGGCGGCGTGTCGGCGCGTTGGAAGATTTCCAGCAAGCCGACCGTTTGCTTGGGCGATGCCAGCGGCGCGGTGACCAACAGGAACATCGTCGGATTGCCTTCGCCTTCTTCCAGCGAAGAGGACATCGGGGGGACGAGTTCCGGTTTGCCTTGACGGATCAATCGCGTCAGCAAGCGACCGTGCTGGATGGCTTCGTCGTTTTGCGCATCGATGAGGTTGTCGGAGATGTGAATCTGATGGGTGAGGCGGAGTCCCCCTTCGCCATCGAGCATCCAGATGGCGCCACCGACTGCGGCCAGCGCATTGACGATGCGCTGGAGAACGGCAGGGTAGAACTCGGCCGCCGACGCCTCGGACTTGGAGAGTTCTGCGACTTCATTGACCAGCGCGCGGATCTGGCGTTTGGTGGTTTCAACGTTTTCTTCGGTGGGTCCGGACGCCATAGCAGACCAATCGGTGGGAGCTTCGGAAGGACTTCGAAATCGGCCTCGCCGGGCAAAACATCCCGCTCGGACCCAGCGCAACACAGCCGCCGCGCATCTCGGATTCCATCATTCGGCGCGACGGCGGAAACTACAAACATAGGACTCCGTCGAAGAATCCAAAAGCACCAATTGAAAGAAGTGCTAAGAGAATTAACGAGTTCCTCGGGCACTTAGTCGGATAGTCGCGTCGCGCAAAGTTTGCGGGCCAAATTAGCAATGGCAATTGAACCGGCCGTAAGCTGGCTCAATCAGTCAACTAGGGCGTAGAACGCCACGATTGCGAAGACTTTTCGGGGGCTGCAACGTCATTCCAAGTCGGTCGGAACTTCGCCACCGTGCCGTGTGGCCATGGCTCGGAAGACGCCGATGTCCAAGCTGTCTGGGAGCAGGCGCGTAGCGCAGTCGCCGAAGATGAAGTGGGTGCCGGCGCCGTGTCGGCTTGAAAAATCGTCGAAGTGCCCGATTGGACTGTTTGGAACGTGGTCGGTCGTTCCGAGGAACCGAGCTCCGGCGTCGGCGGCTTCATCGACCCAGCCGTGCCAGACCGAGCCGCCCAAGCGGCTGGAGCGTTCCCCCACGATGAAGGTGTTGCTGAGGCCGTCGACCAAATCGCGGGTGCGGATCATCGAATTTCCAAAGAAAGTGCCGTCACCGCGATAGGGAACGTCGTCGATTTCCAACGTCCCAAAGACGCCGACGTAGTTGCTCTTGGCGATGCGGAACAGCTTGGGGCCTTCGTCGACGTTGTGACCGATGTGCTCATCGGCTTCTTCTTCCTCGGTTTCTGCACCGATCTCATAGGTGTTGTCACCCGGATCGGAGGGGCACAGGAACGTTGGGATCACGCTGGCGCGAAAGGCTTGGTTGATTGGGCTATCGACCGGAAACCGCGCATCGATTTGGTTGGCCAAGGTGGTTTGTTCGATGTAAGGCAGGAGGGCATGCCCCCAAGACCATCCCGGATGCAGGGGCTGCACCACATCGGTCCAGCCGCTGGGGAATCGGCGGTTGGCGCTTTCGTAGTTGGCAATGCCCAATCCGATTTGACGCAAGTTGTTCATGCACTGAGCGCGGCGGGCCGCTTCGCGTGCAGATTGAACTGCGGGCAACAATAGCCCGACCAATATCCCTATAATGGCGATCACGACCAGCAGTTCCACCAAGGTGAATCCGAGCCGCGTCGAAATGCGCATCGAGTTTTGAGCGAGCCGTGCACGTTGCGATACGGATGGAACCATCCGATTGAAACCTTGGCTGGAGCAAGATTCGATTGCGAAAAAACCGGAGTGGGACGCTGTCGAGTGTGCACGCATGTTCATGATCGGTTTCCGAAAGATTGGTCCCAAAGGTTCCTGATCGCCGCACCGGACACCGACACGTCGAAGCCAGCACGTTCGAACCGGCGCTACCCGGTACCGGTCAGATGGTCTGCCGGTCGATCGTCCAAGAGTCGCATCCAGGTCATTTCCCACGGCCATCCCGCGAGGTCATCCTAGGTGGTGGCTTGACGGCGTCAAACGAAACGAGAGCGGCTTCACCTACGTCGCGTTCAGGTTGCATGCTCTAGCATATGCCTTTTGCAATTTGTTTGCAATTGCACTCCTTCGAGAATTTAGGATTTTTGGATCGGGACATCATCTATGTCGCAACCCTCGGAGTCACCAACGCCCTCAAGGCTTCAAACCGAACGGCTTCAAATCGAACCGTGGAGAATCGCGGTTCGTTGGCAAGAATACGACGGCGAGCTAAGGGTCTGTTTCCTGCGCATGCTCGCGGTCGCTTTGTTCTACGGTTTGTACTTGGTGCAGTACGTGGCTTCGAAGCCATCGGAGGCCGCGCTCGGGTTGCATCCGAAGCTCACGATGATCGCGGCTCTGTGGCTGTTTGTGTCGTTGGGGACATTGATGCTGTTGCGAGCCCGATGCTTGCCATCGACCATGAAGTACATCACGACCGCGATCGACCTCGCGCTGGTCACCGCCGTGTGTTGGATTGGACATGGCCCGAGCAGCCCGATGGTCTTGGCGTACTTTCTGGTGATCGCTATGGCGGCCTTGCGATTTCGCAGCGGCTTGATCGCGATGGCGACGGCGGGCAGCGTGGTGGGGTACATGGCGTGCGTCGGTTCCCGCGATACCACTTGGGGAGATAGCGAGCACGTGACCCCGGTTCTCAATCAGTTGCTCACCGTGGCTGCCTTGGTCGCCGTCGGCTGGATCCTGGTGCAAGTCTTGTGGGTCGCCCAGCAGGTTGCCTGTGCCTATCAGCAACGTTCCGACCGTTTGGAGGAGCCATCGTGAGCCCTGCAGAGAATTCGCCATCACCCGCTTCTCTCCCCGTCGCTGCCGTGCAATGCATTTGCCCGAAATGCGAAGCGGTGATGAAGCCCACCGACAAGCGTTGTTGGTTGTGTTATGCCGAGAACCGTTCCACCAATGCGTTTGGCGATCCGGTGCCGACGATTGCTCCTGCCAGAACAACCGCGGCAACAACTGCGACCAACCGCTCGCGATGGGACGCGCTGGCTTGGGGAATTCTCGGTTTGTGCGCGGTCATGGCGGTATTGGTCGGCATCGGCATCGCGGTCGATTCACCCGGAGCGCTCATTCCGTATGCGATCGTGCTGTTGCCCGCGATGATCGTGACGTTGGCGCGAGGCTTTGCCGAGCGCGGCCCGGAAGGAGAATGGCAACCTCGCAAGATGCTGTTGACCTTGGCCATCTCTTGGCTGGTCACGATTGGCGCCATGGTTCTATTGACCATCGGTGCGGTGGTCTTGCTGTTTCTGATGTGCCTATCGCAAGGGATGCGGTGATGTTGCGCCGGGAACGGGGCCGCGCCGAAGAAGCCTTCGCTCGCGTGCCGGTTAGACCGTTCCGTCGCGCTGCAACGTGAGATGCCGCCGCCATTGGGCGTCGTCCAATTCCGGGTGGTCGATACGAAGATGGACGCCTCGCGACTCGGTGCGATGCAAGGCGGCTTGCGTCATCGCCAGGGCTACGGTCAAGATGTTTTGCAGCTCCCAGCCTTCGGCGTGGTTCAAGTCATGCGCCAGGACATAGCTGCAATATCGACGCAGTTCGTGCAAGGCTTCTTCGAGGCGTTCCTTGCGCCGTTGAACCCCGACGTTTCTCCACATCAGCGAACGGACCGCATTGCGGATGTCCGACAAATCGATCCCTTGGGTCGATGCCGTGCGTGGCTCGTTACGGATCGGCAAAACGCACATCTCGCGATGGGGTTGGGCGAGGGCCGCTGACGACGCGCTGCGTCCTGCGATGGCGCCGTAGACCAATCCTTCGAGCAAGCTATTGGAGGCAAGGCGATTAGCGCCATGCAATCCAGTGCTGGTCACTTCACCGGCCGCCCATAGACCCGGCAGCGTCGTCTGCGCGGAATCGTCGATGCAGGCTCCTCCGATCATGTAGTGCGCGCCGGGACGCACCGGGATAGCATCGGTGGCGATGTCCAGCCCGAAGCCTTGGCAGACTTTGGCGATCCCCGGAAAGCGGGCTCGAACGTGATCCGGGTTGAGGTG
>JBKCUI010000177.1:0-11593 GCA_046318495.1 Pirellula sp.
GCATTGGCAAATCGTAACTCCCCACCGATCCCTTGGATGACATTGCGAGTTAAGAAGACTCCTAATCCCATCCCTTCGCCCACTTCTTTCGTCGTAAAGAACGGTTCCCCGATACGGCGGGCGACTTCTTCGCTCAACCCGCTTCCGGAATCTTGGATTTCCAGCAACCACATCCGACGGTCTGGGGCAACCAGCTCAATGGTGGAGTGCACATCGACCCCTTGTTGAGGCGACGATGCATCGAGGCCGTTTTGCATCAAGTTGCGAAGGGCTTGGGAAAGGGCTTGCAATGGCAGCAGGGCCTTGAACTCACCTACCGCCGGTTCCATCTGGACGCGTACGCGATGGGGTTCTCGCATGGCGGAAATCGTTTCATCCAAGATGTCCTTCAATCGCACAGGATGCAGACGCTCCGCAGCAGCTTCTCCAGCACCGCTTTTCATCCGGTGCAAAATATCCTTGCAACGGTTGAGCTCTTCGCGGATCAATCCGAAATCGCGGCGGACTTTCTCTGGCAGTTCCTGCTTGTCCAGCGATCGGGACAACTCCCCGGCGATGACGGCGATGGTCGATAGAGGCGAAGCCAGTTCGTGTCCCGCTCCAGCCGCCAACGTGGCCAACGCTTCGAGTCGCTGGGCGCGTTCGCGATCCTTTTCGGCGATGGCCAACCGTCGATCCCGTTGCCGAACCTCCATCGCCAGCATCGATACAAAGTACGTCAACACCGCGCAGCAAGTTGCGAAAGCGATCAGAAACGCGGCCTTGGTCACTCCCCATGGAGCATCGTACTCCAAAGGCGAGCCGAGAAAGACATCCAAACGCGTCGCATTCCACAACAACCAAGCGCATCCCAACACCGAAGCGAGTGCGATCGCAATCGCCCACCAGCGCGGCAGGACCACTCCTGCGACCGCGATGTTGGCTACATAGAACAAGATGAACGGGTTGGCCGCGCCACCCGAGAAATAGAGCAGCGCCGTCAGGATCATCACGTCGAACATCAAGATGCCCCCGAGGGCCTTATGGTCGGGGATCCTCCAACGCGACGCATCCCATGCGATCGGGACGATGCCTTCGCTGGCCGATTGCCGTCTCCTCCGTCCCCACCACCACAAGGCAATGTTGCTCAAAACCGTCAGCAGGACCAATCCGAGCAACGGCTCCAGTGGCAACTCAATCTTGAGAAAGAACCACACAAAGCCGATCACGAGCAACTGACCGGCGACTGCGATCCAACGCAACTGGGTCAACCACAATGCCGTGGAGGCGTCGTGCTCCAAATCGCTCAACGTTCGATCTGTCGACAAGGTTATTGTCCTTCGATGACGAGCACTTCGGTGTTCCAATCCGCGATTGGGACGCGCTGCTTTTGCCCGCTGGGCCAATCGATCGAGAGCGAGGCGTTGTCGGCAATCGACTCCGTCGGAACACCAAAGTGCAAGATGGCATCATGCGACGAGGCATAGGATCCACCGCCGACCATTTGACGTACCCAAGTGCGTTGACCGGACTGCAATTGCACCGTTGCACCGATTGCATCGCGGTTGGATGCGGTGCCGACAAGTCGAATCTTGAGCCATCGGCCTTGGGGAGCGGATGCATTGACGACAAGGGCTGCATCGGTGTTTAAGCGACTGACCGCATAGTCCATCAGGCCATCTCCATTGAAGTCGGCCACCGCAAGCCCCCGCGACGATTGCGGCTCGGACAGATAACCACCGTTGCGCGGGACCAATTGAAAGGACTTGCCTTGCAGATTCTCAAGGATCTGCGGTCGTTGTTCGAACGTAGATCCGACCGATCGCATTTCGATATGCCCGTTGACGACAAGCAGATCTTCATCGCCGTCCAAGTCCATATCCACGAAAGCGGTTCCCCAGCCCACGCTGCGTTCGTCCGTGTTGGTGATCTTGGCGAAGTTCGAGGCATAGGCGAAGTTCAGCTTGCCGTTGTTGCGATACAAGGCATTGAGTTCGTTTTGATAGTTCGTTACCCAAAGGTCGAGTTTGCCGTCGATGTTGTAGTCTCCAACGGCGATTCCCATGCTTCCTTCTGGAATACCGGCATCGTTGCAGGCCACGCCGCTTCGTCGACCGACTTCGACGAACTTAAAGTCTCCGTCGTTGCGGTAGAGCAAATTTGGATCGACGTCGTTCGCGACGTACAAATCGACGTCCCCGTCCAGGTCCAAGTCGGACGCCACCACTCCCAAACCTCGCAACGTATCGTCGATTCCCGTCGAAGCGCTGACGTCTTCGAAGGCACCCTGTCCCAGGTTGCGGTACAGAACATCTGTCAGCCCTCGAAACTCGCGAGGGCCGCAATAATCGGCGATGACTTCGGTGCTTCCAGGAGTCGGCGGCGCGCTGCAGATCGGATTGAAGTCAAAGCTCCAGTTCGCGTAGTGGGGCACAAAGAGATCGAGCCAACCGTCGTTGTTGGCATCAAAGAATGCGGCCGACGCTCCCCATTGAGAATCGGTCAGTCCGACGCGCGGGCAATCGATCGCCTCGAAGGTTCCATCCCCTTGATTGCGCAGCAATTGCAGGCCGGAATAGCCTGTCAGCAGAACGTCGGAGAAACCGTCGCAGTCATAATCCCCGATGGCACAGCCCGCGTTGTAGATGCTTGATAGATCGAGGTGAGCGGCAAGCGAAACATCGTCGAACTCTAGCTGTCCCATTCCTCGGCAGAGCGTTCCCGGGTAACCGCGCATCTGCTTGGCTTCGACATCGGGATAGCCACCGCCGGCGACCAAGACATCGGTTTGTCCATTGCGATCGAAGTCGAAGGCTGCGATCCCACCGCCGGTGGTTTCGGGCAAAAACAATCGCCCTTGTTCACTTCCATTGCGAAAGATGGCCTTCGCGAGGGCTTGTGGTTTCGCCTCGACCGCGATGTTCGACTTGCTGGGGGCAGCCGAAGTGATATCTGAGGAACCTGCGCGGGCCCCCTTGGAAGCGTCCGCTGGGCGGATGAAGTCTGGAGGAGATTCCTTGGGACGGCAACCGACAGCCAGGCAAGCGATCGCCAGTCCGAGCAACGCGCCGAGCGTCGGTTGCCGGAATGCATCGATCCAGCTCGGGCGTGTCATTGCGTGCCTCGGCGGAGATTGATAAACCGCTGATGGCGGGCGGCGAATTCGGGTTGGTTGGTCCGCGTGTAGTAGAGGACTAGGTCTTCGTGGGCGGGCAGATAGGCTGGGTCGACGCCGAGAGCCGAATTGAGCCAGTGGATACCATCTTCTCGAGATTGCTTGTGGAGGAAGATGTGGCCCAGTTCGTAGTGTTTGTCGGCGGTCGTGTCGACACCGGAAAGGAGTCGCGCCAGCCGATTGTCGATCGATTGAACGTCGGCTTGGCCTGCCTGTGCGATCTTGGCAAAGCGATCCGCCTCCGGTTCGTTGCCGAGGTCTTGCTGGGCTTGAGACATCAGGTTGGCGATCCGGACATCTTCAGGCCAAAGGGTGGCAACGCTTCCCAGGACATCGATGACCTTCTTCGATTCGCCTTTCGCCAGGTAGACGCGTGCCAATACGGTCTTCATGTCGATCGTAGCACGATTCGATTCCAGAAGTGGTTCCAGGAGGGCGACGACGTCGTCGGATCGATCGAGTGCGGACAAGTATCCTGCTAGGGCACCGATGGCATCCAGATCCTCCGGCATGCTCTTGAGGTAGCGCTGCAACGCCAAGACGGCTCGCTCATTGTCGCGCGACAATGAGTAGGCGGATGCGAGTTGTCGATAGACCGGGACAAAGTCTGGATGCTGCCGGGCGCATTGCTCTAGGAAGTTGATGGCCGTGTCGCCATCGCGATTGGAGATGGCCAACATGCCGCGAAAGAAGGGGACCCACGGCGTGCTAGGGTCTTGTTCGAGCCAGAATCGGAGAAACGCATCGGCCGTTGCGAATTGCAATCTGCCCAGCAATCCGTAGATGATCGCAGGACCGACTTCATCGAGTTCTGGGTCGGGCATGGCCATCGTCTGAGCGATGGCGGCGTCGTGATCTTCGGCCAATCCCAACTGCGTGTCGCGCATCATTTTTTCGGCGCGCACCTTTTGCTCCGGAAAGCCCAACTGACGGGCGATTTCTGCAAACTGAGCAAACGCGATGTCGTCTCCCAAGTGACGGTAGGCGCGAGCCCGAAAGAAAGCCGACTCCGCCGTCAGTCCATCTCGTTTCTCAAGTTGCTTGATCTCCGCCAGGGCGGCTCGATTGTCCCAATTGTTGAGGGCCTTTTGGATCTTCGAGACCGAGGTGGTGTATTGGTTTCGGAAGTACCCGAAGATCGCCAACGGAATCAGAATGCTGAGCAAGAACGCCATTCGCAACCAGGCCCAGAGATGATGGCCCGGGCGCACGCGTGTCACTTTTGGAACATCGTAGTCATCGAGCGTCGAAACCACTACAGCATCGGCTGGATGGCCTGCCATCGTCGCAGCAAATCGTTTCATGGGAATGGTTTTGGAACGAACCAATGAAAGTAGGAACGGCGGGAAGGTCCGCAAAATCAGAGACCGTAATCAGGCGCTGCGTGTTGTATCAATATATCGGATTGGGAAGGATTCGCCACCTGGATTGGCGATGGCAACGGGTCTTACCGGGCGGCTCGGGTCGGGTTTCCTGTTGCGGACTTGCGCATCCCTTTTCTGGATGGGGTCAGTGGCAGGGATGCGGGCGCATCGGCCGGAGGTTGGACTTTGGATTTGCCGCCGGATTTTGCCCGGGGATGGGCTTTCTGGTAGGCCGATTGGATGCTGGCTGTACTGACGTGCGTGTAGATCTGCGTGGTGACGAGACTCTTGTGACCTAGCATTTCTTGAACGCTTCGGATGTCCGCGCCGCGATCCAGCAGATGGGTCGCGAAACTATGCCGCAACGTATGGGGGGTGGTCCGTTGGTCCAGGCCGCACTGGAGGATATATTTGTCGAGCATTCGAGCAACGCTGCGCGTGGTCAGCCGCCCGCCGAACTTGTTCCGAAACGTCGGGGATTCTTTCGCGGCTTTGGCGACCGGTCGTCGGACAGCTTGGTAGCGATGGAGAGCCGCGATGGCATAGCTTCCCAACGACCCAATGCGTTCTTTGCGTCCCTTACCCCGAATCCGGACCGTTCCGTCCACGGAATCGATGTCCCGATCGTTCATGCCGGAAAGCTCGCTGACTCGGAGCCCGGCGCTGTAGATAACCTCGAGGATGGCTCGATCGCGAAGCCCCATTTCGTCGTTCGGGTCGGGGGCTTCGAGCAGTTTTTGGATTTCGTCGGCCGTAAGGAAGTGGGGCAGTTTGCGATTCGCGCGAGGATTGCGAAGCGGTTTGGCGGGATTGGTCTCCACCATCTGTTGCCGCTGAGCAAAACGGTAAAAGCTGCGCAATGAAGCGAGCTTGCGAGAGATGCTCGAACGCGCATAGCCTGCATCGTGCAACGCCGAGACATACCCCCGCAGATCGAGAGGAGTCACATCGCGCGGGGCGACGGGTTTCTTCCCTTCGTCGGTCAAGAAATCGGCGAGGTCGATCAGGTCTTCGCGGTACGACTTGACCGTCAGTTCCGAAGCATTGCGTTCAACCGCCATGTATCGCAAGAACTGGGCAACTTCAGTGTGCATGATGCAAATGCATCCTTCGGTGCTCGTTCGACGGTGGGGCAGCCAAATGCTCTAGGGGAGAATTCCTGGCCGCAAACTTTCCTGGATCGATTCAATCTACGTTGTTCTGGAACCCGTGTCGAACGGGTGCCCAGTTCTTAAGGCATTTTCGTGAAGAGTAGCTGAAGATGTAGCGGTGCGGCACCGTTTGCGGAGGATGCGGAATGCGTGGAATTTGCCGAATGCAACGCCAGCCTTGGAGCTTCGTGGAGCATCGAAACGGAACGGTTCACGCATCCCTTTGGCACGGCCACATTGCATCGCCCAAGTTGCGATGCCCAGATTGTGATACAACCAGCAGCGCGAGACAATGCTGCAGTCTTATCCCTTGCGCATCGACCATCCCATCGACTCTGCTGAGCCCATCCCCCATCGTGAGCCAACCCACCATGCCTTCCTCGCCATCCTTTTTGCATTCGAGTTTGAACCGCTGGACCAACATGCTGGCGGGAGCTCTAGCGAGCCTTTTTTGCCTAGGCGATGCTGCTTGGTCGCAGTCTACGCCAGAGTCCGACGCGACCCTCCGGGATCGCGAATGGGTGGGGGCCAGCATCGACCAATCGATGGTCACGCCAGTCAATCAGAAAATCACCCCGTTTGGAACGCTGGTGCCGTTGCCAGGGATGCGGCCTCAAGTCATCGCGGCATCTCCTGATGGTCAGTTGGGGGTCCTTTCCGGCAAGACCAGTCAATTGGTACTCTTCGATCCTCGATCGGGCGAATTGTTGGAACGCGTCCCATTTCCATCGGATTCGCAGAACACTCCTCCAGAACCAGCCGCTGCGAACAATCTCAAGCCGGATACAGGAGCACTGGTCAGCTTTACGGGACTCGTGTTTTCGCCCGACGGTTCCAAGCTGTACGTCAGCAACGTCCACGGCTCGATCAAAGTCTTTCAAGTCGAAGGCCGCCGCGTAACGCCCGCGTACTCGATGGCGTTGCCTGCGGCCAACGCCCCGAAGCGCTCCAAGGAAATCCCAAGCGGCCTGGCGATGTCCGCCGATGGCAACAAGCTTTACGTTTGCGGCAACCTCTCCAACCGCTTGCACGAACTCGACGCTCTGAGCGGACAAGTGTTGCGATCGTTCGATGTGGGGGTGGCTCCTTACGATGTGCGTATCGTCGGAAACCGCGCGTTCGTCAGCAACTGGGGAGGTCGGCGTCCCACCGATGGGGATACCATAGGACCTGCCGGCAAAGGGACCACGGTTCGCGTCGACCCGGTCCGATTCATCGCCAACGAAGGGACCGTATCGATCGTCGAACTTGAATCTGGAAAAGAAACGGCATTGATGGTCGGTTTGCATCCCAGCGGACTGGCCACGTCTCCGGACGGCAAGTACGTCGTCTGTGCCAACGCGGCGAGCGATACGGTGAGCATTATCGACGCGCAAGCGGCGAGCGTCGTCGATACCCTTTGGACCAAACGCGTGCCGCATGATTTGTTCGGGGCTTCTCCCAATGCAGTCTGTTTCAATCGCGAGGGAAATCGTCTCTTTGTCGCCAACGGGACGCAAAACGCGATCGCGGTATTGGACTTCGATCCTGAGGAACGAGAAGCCCAACCACTTCTGGGGAGCATTCCGGTCGGATGGTTTCCCGGCGCCTTGGCACTGCATCCCACCGAATCGAAGCTGCTGGTCGCGAATATCAAGGGATTGCCCACGGAAAAGAAAGAACAAGGAACTGGCCAGGGGTTCAACTCGCATCAATACACCGGCAGTCTGTCGATCTTCGATTTGCCCGAGGAATCGGTATTGCCAGCCCTCGCTGCCAAGGTCGATTCCAACATGCGTCGCGATGCGGTGTTGGACTCGCGATTGCCCCCGCGACCAGGCGTCGCGCCTACTCCCATCCCCAAGCGTATCGGCGAACCGAGCACGATCGAGCACGTCGTCTACATCATCAAGGAGAACCGGACCTACGACCAAGTCTTTGGAGATTTGCCTCGCGGGAAAGGCCAACCCGAGCTGTGTATCTTTGGCCGCGACATCACGCCGAATCAACACAAGCTTGTCGACGAGTTTGTGTTGCTCGACAACACCTATTGCTGCGGGATCCTCAGCGCCGACGGCCACCAATGGAGCACCACCGGCATCGCCACCGATTACCTTGAAAAGAGCTTTGCGGGCTTCCCAAGAAGCTATCCCGATGGCATGGAGGAAAGCGATATCGATGCCTTGGCCTACTCGCCCGCTGGTTTTCTGTGGGACAATGCCGTCAAACACGGGATTTCGATCCGAAACTACGGCGAGTTCATGATGCCAGTCGTCCGGTGGCGCGACCCGGCCCGAAAAGGCCCTGTGGACTTCTTGAGTTGCTACAAGACTTGGAAAGGACTCGAAGACTCCGTTCTCTTCGAGTCGACCCCCGGGATCGAGAGCATTCGCAGCTTTTCACCGACTGGGTATGTGGGCTGGAACATGTCGGTGCCCGATCAAGTCCGAGCTGACTATATCCTCAAAGAACTCGCTGAATTTGAGCAAAAGGGCGAACTGCCACGGCTCATCATCATCTGTTTGCCCAACGACCACACGAGCGGTACTGCCAAGAACTGCCCGACCCCGGCTGCGTGCATGGCCGACGGTGATTTGGCTATGGGTCGGATTGTCGAAGGGCTCAGCCATTCGCGTTTCTGGCCGAAGATGGCCATCTTCGCCATCGAAGACGATCCCCAGGCGGGTTGGGATCACGTGAGCGGATATCGTACGACGGCGTATTGCATCAGTCCCTACGCCAAACGCGGAGCCTTGGTAAGCACTCAGTACAACACGACCAATATTCTTCGAACGATGGCGCAGATTCTAGGAATGCCGCCCATGAATCAGTTCGACGCTTCGGCGACTCCAATGTTCGATTGCTTCCAAGAGACGGCCGATTTGACTCCGTTCGATGCGGTCCCCAACACCGTTCCCCTCGACCAGATGAATCCTGGCTCGGTGGCCATCCTCGATCCTCTGCTCAAACAGCATGCGGAGTGGTCTGACGCGATGGACTTTGAACGCGTCGACAGAGCTCCCGAAGACCGCCTCAATCGCGTCCTCTGGCATGCGATGAAAGGGAGCAGAGCGCCTTATCCCGCGTGGGCGATTCGAAACTACGAGGAAGAGGACGAAGCAGACGAAGATGCCGATGCGTCTCACGAATCTTCACGGCGCGAATGAGCGTTAACGTGCTCTATCGGCTGCTTTGACGAGTTTGTAGTAAGCGGCGTGCAGCAATAGGATCAAGGACAAAACAAAGATATTCGCCACGCCGCACGTGACCAGAGTGATCAACAGACCCAAAATGTATCCCGTCAGCGTTAGTCCAAGGAACACCACGGGATGTCGGGTCGTGTATCGAAACGACACTCCCAACGAGTCCATAAAACCGATCCGATCGAGCCATGCAAACGGCGCGAGCAGGAAGGGAGTGCTTGCGATGACGGTCACCAAGCCGGCCACGATGAATTGCGCAAGCATGGCGAAAACCATCAAGCCCGGCGACTTCGTTTGGGCTACGCCAAACAGAATCACGGTGAATATCGATCCGAGTATGAACGACACCAGCATGGAGATGGCTGCTTGGATCAGCATCCACGGCACGAAGCGAGACGCGATGTCTTTGCGTTCAATAGCCGACGAAAAGTTGACCTCTTTGCCCGATACGTATCGAAGAGCAATGTTCCAAAACGCTGGAAGGAAATAGAGCGAGATGGCAACCATCGGAATGATCATAAGCAGGATGAGAATTCCCACTGCGTAACCAGGCCAATGCTTTAGGTCCAACATGGGACCGAAAAGAGCGATGAAGCCTCCGAATAGCAACGCGACGGGCATCATGCATAGGCTCATGACCAGATTCACCAGAAACATGTTCCAGGTGGCCATCAGCAGGTCGCGCATGGCGAGCTGAAAAGCCTTTTGGAACAATCCTGGATACCGAGGCCGTGAGGAACTTCGCGCCGATTCGGCAGGCGGTTGATAGGGATTCTCGGGCAAATCCCAATTCAAATCCTCTTCTCGCACATTGCGCGTTGGCAATGCCGAGGAGATGTCTTGCCAAATGGTGTCGTCCACTTCCTCGAATGCGCTCGGTGCTGTAGGCGCATTGGTAGAAGCCGGGGGAGTCTTTTTGACTGCGGGGCGCAGCGGTTTCCCCGATGGAGTTGGGACCGGGCGAGGAGTTGCCCCGGCGTTGTTGACGGCAGTCGGGGATGGGGTTTGGACGGGGGCAGCAGTCGGAGTTGGGGCGGCAGTTGGTAGGGGTGCAGCCGGAGCGGGCTTGGGCGCGATGGGCTCGATGATAAAGACCGCTTGGCACTGATCGCACTTGCCTTTGCGTCCTTCAAATCCAGCCCTACCTTCAAAGAGTTTATGGCATGCCGGGCATTCGAAAGGAAACGAATCGGGAGCAGAAGTGGCTGCAACCGGGGTCTGAGTGATCGTGAAGATGTGGTTGCAAGCTTTGCACAGTCCACGCGTTCCCTCGAGCGCCTCCCCGTAGATCAATACGTGTTGGCAATTGGGACAATGCGTTTGGTAGAGGACTTCCAACTCGGGCTCTGCGACCGGCATTGGAATGGTGAGACGCTTGGAACATCCCGGACAGACACAAGCTTTGCCATGCGTACCATCGGGAACGCTTAGCAATCGTTGGCAACCATCGCACTGGAACTCGATACTCATGAGGAACAGTCGTGGATGGGGCCGCCAAGAAGAAGATCGCGTCCGACGGCTGATACGGCCACGCAAGGCACGTTCTAAAGGAAGGCGACGGCTGCGGTAGATGCATCCGTAGACTTAACCAAGCTGCAAGACGAGTTGTCAGGTTAGCTTCCTCGCTCCTGCGTCGCAACCGTCCATTCGACGTCGCCTTTCGATTCCAACCGATGGGTAGGGATTCTGTCGAAAAGGCCGGTTATGCAGGGCTAATCCAAGACCAAACGCATCTCCGGGGAATGCGTTCGCGCCACGTGATTGGCCACACGGGCCCTATCTCATCGCAATTGCGAGTAGAGGATCATGTTGACGCCGATGCGAAACGCATCTTCGCGAACATAACCCCGGCATTGCAGGGAGTGCTTGCTTTCCATCGCGCAGCTCAGGTCGTTCGGGGAGAACAAAACCAGAATGCGTCCGTTCCACTCCAACGCTTCAATCTCGGCCGGTCCTTCGCGTTTGGCGATGTTCAAATCGGTGACACCAGCCTCGGGATCGATCAATGCCACGTTTCGCAGATCGAAGCCCCCTGGGCCGTCCTTGAGCATCATCGGATGGTCGGGTGGGAGTGTGGACCACTTGGCATCTGGAAACAGCTTTCCGAACTCTTGTCGCACCGACGTGGCGAACTCGTTGGATCCGCAGATGGCATCTCCGAGCACGACACCGCCGTTCTCGAAATGCCGTCGCAGTCCTTTCTGTTCGTCCTCGTTGAAACTGAATTTGTTTCTGCCGTGGATGTAGGCCACTGGGTACTTGTCGAGTTCCTCACTGGCGGCAGACAGCTTGGGAACCTTGGCCTCCACCAAAGACTGCGTCGAGCGGCGATACATTTCCAATAGATTATTGAGAGAACGCGGAGTCTCGTCGCCTCCGCCGCTGTGCATGATCTTGGGAATGGTCAACGCTCCGCGTTCGAGCGATTGCCGATTGGAATCGGATTGCACGATCTGAACCGCTTCGAGCTTTTCTTTGAGTTCGCGACCGGTAGCGTACGCGGCCACGTTCAGTCCGATCTTGATTGCGTTGTCCAGTTCGGACTGAACGTTCTTGGAGTACTTGGGTTTCGCACCATAGGGCTTCGATAACTCCCATCGACCGGAGAGACTGATCGGGCTCAAGACGACGCTGGTCTTGCAGCACGCATCGAGTCCATACAGCCAAAAGCCTTCCGGCAAAGCGTTTGGATCGACCTTGGTTCTGTCTCTTATACACATCTCAGAGACCACGAGACTGGTG
>JBKCUI010000178.1:0-14697 GCA_046318495.1 Pirellula sp.
ACCCCACCCCCCCCCGGCTCCAGCTCTCCACCCCCCGCCCCCTTGCGACCCAAACCACCCAACATGTCTCCGCGCTCACTTCGAGCCGATACTCCATCGAGCAGATTCGGGCCGCGGTAACCGATGGTTAACTCTTGGATCTGAATTTGCGGCATTGTTTGCAGTTCAACGACGTAGCGTACGAGGATTCAATCAGTACGAGGATTCAACGGACGCGGCTTGCGATGTGACTTCGTTACTTTGCGGCGGGGGTGACCGATGTGTGATCGTGAATGATCACCCAAACTCCATCGATCTTTTGCCATACCAAGGAGAAGTTCCCACCGACGGGCTCTTCCCGCTTCAGGTTCCAGCGGCCCAGCATCAACGCGGCTTCATCCCCGAGAAGGCGAACTTCCAATTGACTGAACTCCAGCGTCCCCATGGTCGCGCGATCCGGGTATTTCTTCAGATAGCGGTCCCGAGTTGCGTCCCATCCGCGCGTGGTCGCCCCGCCCGAACTGAATGTCAGATCCGGGCTTTTCCAATAAGCCTCCATAAAGGTCGCAATGTCCCCGCGATTCCAGGCTTCGCACTGCTCCGAAAGGATCCTCTCCAGAACCTGCCGATCCCCCTGAATCGCCGAGCTGGCTGCGGCCTCGGTAGCGGAAAATCCCCTCCACATCGGGGCCGCAACCACGCATGCAACCAGGGCGATCCCGACCATCCCTAGCATCCGAAATCTACCCAAACCGCCGATTCCCAAAACTGCGATTCGCTGTGAGCCCATGGGTCCCTCTTGGTTTCTTGTCGCAATCAACTGGCCGATGGGTTGCGTCCGTCCGATGTCTCAACGGCAATCCCCACCCCACATCCAACGTCTCCCCGCGCATCGCGGGCGCGATATCGTACACGAATCCGCAGATTCCATCGAACGGGCTTCTCGATTCCCCGACGCGAAAGCCACTCAAGTCCCCGAAGCGAAAGCCACGCAAGTATGCCGAAACCCAGCCCCTCTCAAGCGTCTACCGCTGCACCAGCACTGCCCTAAAGCCGTCCATGGCTCGCCACGCTGCTCCTGGTAGAGCGCCCCCCACTCGACGCTCCTTTTTCCGCCAAAGTCCGGCACTTCCTGGGCTCGAACTCGGTCCATTCCGGAGCCAAGCCGTGGTATTCCACGGAATCCAGCTAGCGCACCGGCCGATCCATCGGATTTGAAGGTCGCGAAAGGCTTGCTAGACCGTTCGCCCGAAACTTGGCTTGGGCGATCGAAATTCCAGGCGGAAACGCCTTTCGAAATCAACGAATCCCGATACACTGGGAGCCCGCTTTAGCGCTTTTTTTCCGCAGTGCCATCGGCTTCTTCGTCGGCGGCGTAAACGTTCAAAATCGATTGCGTTTTCAATCCTTCGTTGTCTTTCTCGCGAGAGGTATTTCGGTGGCATCAGGCAAGTACGTATTTACGAGCGAATCCGTTTCCATGGGTCACCCAGACAAACTGGCCGACCGAATCTCCGATAGTGTTCTGGATGCATTGTTAGCTCAAGATCCGATGAGCCGCGTCGCCTGCGAAACCGTTGTCACGACGGGATTGGCGCTGATCGTGGGCGAGATCACCACCAAGGCCATCGTGAACTATGCGGACATCGTCCGAAAAGCCATCGTCGATGTCGGTTACATCGATGATGACTGGGGCATCAATGGCAATTCCTGCAACGTCATGGTCGCCCTCGATCGCCAAAGCCCAGATATCGCGATGGGTGTGGACGATAACGCCGCCGCGGGCAAAGACGTAGGGGCTGGTGACCAAGGTCTCATGTTCGGCTACGCCTGCAACGACACCCCAGAACTGATGCCGCTGCCGATCGCACTGGCACACCGTATCACCAACCGCTTGACCGAAGCTCGCTTCAACAATGAAGTCGACTGGCTCCGCCCGGACTCCAAGAGCCAAGTCTCGATCGTTTACGATGAATTCCAACCCATCGGCATCAACAACGTGGTGGTTTCCACGCAGCACAGCCCGAGCGTTTCTCAAGCGGAGATTCGCAAGTTCGTGATCGAAAAGATCGTGAAGCCGTTGTTGCCCCCAGCCATGATCAACGACTCGATCACCTACCACATCAACCCCACTGGCAACTTCGTCATCGGCGGTCCGCACGGCGACAGCGGTCTGACCGGCCGCAAAATCATCGTCGATACCTACGGTGGATGGGGCCGTCACGGCGGGGGGGCTTTCAGCGGTAAGGATCCGACCAAGGTCGACCGAAGCGCCGCGTACATGGCTCGTCACGTCGCCAAGAACATCGTCGCTTCCGGAATCGCCGATCGCTGCGAAGTGCAACTCGCTTACGCTATCGGAGTTGCTAAACCCGTAAGCGTCCGCGTCGACACCCAAGGCTCCGGCAAGGTGAGCGATGAAAAGATTTGCGCCGTGGTCCAAGAGTTCTTCGACCTCACCCCGCGCGGCATCATCGAGTATCTCAACCTCCGACGCCCGATCTACCAAAAGACGTCGGCCGGTGGACACTTCGGACGAAACGAACCTGAGTTCACTTGGGAAAGCACCTCCCGAGCCGCCGAACTCGCCGCAGCCATCCGTGGCTAACCTTTGTTGATTCCCGCAGAATACCATCGAGCCATTCCAGCTCGATGACTGCAGGACGACATCATCGCCGCTCTTGACGATCCTCGGCCAAATTCGCAGCCGAGGATCGCTGCAGAATCGATCATGAAGCACGCCACCAGCAAATCCGCGCTTCTGATCCACATAATCAAGATCGCTCTTGGCGTTTTGGTACTGAGCTGGATCGTCTATCGCTTTCCAGAGAAAGACTGGCAAGCACTCGTCTCTCAGCCCAAGGATTGGCGGTTCTTTTTTGCCGCTCTGCTCTCCGCGTTGTTCGCACACATCGTCAGCTTCTGGCGATGGAAGGAACTGGTCAATGCTCTGGGACTACCCCTCAGACTTCTTCAAGCATGCCGATTGGGATTTCTCGGCACCGCACTCAACATGGTCAGCGTCGGATCCGTCGGCGGCGACGTATTCAAAGCCATCGCCGCAGCCCGACTAGCACCTGGCAAGCGTGCCGAAGTCGTAACTTCGGTCCTCGTCGATCGAGCCATCGGACTGCTGGGCCTCGTTATCGTCGCTTCGATAAGCCTATCCCTGGCGACGCAACTGTCCCCTACGATGCGTTGGATCTGGATCGGTGCGTGTTCGCTCAGCGCCATCGGATGCTTGGCGCTCGTGCTGGTGATGCTCTTCGGAAAATGGGTTCCTATCCAATGGTTGCAATCCATTCCCAACATCGGCAAACAACTCTATCGCATCGCCAACGCCTGCATGATCTTCGATGGCCGCCCGGGATTGATCGTCAAGATGATCGTCCCCTCGCTATTGGTCCACTCTTTTCTGACGATCGCTTGCTGGCTGCTATCATGCTCGCTCTACAGCAGCACCCCAGAAGCCATCCCAACGCTGGCGCAGCATTTCCAAGCCATTCCACCAGCCATGGCCGCAGCCACGTTACCGATTACCCCTGGAGGTGTCGGCATTCAAGAAATCTTGATCGGATCGCTCTTCCAGGAACTCCCAGGCATCTCCAGCCAGTTCTCCGGTTTGGTCGTCGCGACAGCCTACCGCGCAATCTTGATTGCGATCGCCATCCTCGGAGGCATCCTCTACCTGACCGGCAATGAACGTCGATTGGTCGAAGAATCGACGGACGGCGAACCGTCACAACCGAAGCCAACTCCGCAAGAGTGATGCGTCGCCGAACGCAAACTTGCAGAGCAGTGCGATCGAACTGTTATCGCTGATAGATCGGTAAATAATGGTACTTCACCGACAAGCTCAACACAGCCATCGACGTGCAATACACCGATCCCGCATTCTGTTCTTCGCCTCCGGACGACTCCCACGCACCGTTCTGCTTTTGCTTGGAAAGCAACAGCTCCGAAACGATCTTGGCAGCCCGATCGGCATGCTCGCCACCTCGCTGATGCATTCCTTGCGCGAAGTAATACAAACCATACAAGATAAAGCGTTCGTTCCAATTGGGCGGATGCTCCAACAACCAATCGGCGGCACCGCTCACCAGCGGAGAATCGTATTGTCCGCAGACTTGCATCGCCAATAGGCCTGCCGACGTCATCGTAAAAGTCGCCCCGCCACCTCCCGCTTCATACGTGAAGCCGTTCTTGGCTTCGCGCGGATTCCCTTTGGAATCCAACGGCGATGTGAACGATCGCTTCAAATACGCGACGGCATCATCGATCGTCTTGGACGAAACCTCCAATCCATCGTTTTTGGCGCTGCGCAATGCCATCAACTGCCACACCGACACCGACAAATCGCTGTCCCCGGCATCAGGGGTATAGCGCCATCCGCCGCGAGCATTGACGCCCTTCTTTACCTTCTGGCTGCGGGCGATCAGGTCGATCGCCTTTTGGCAGGATTGATGAACTTCTTCGTCCATTCCCGTATTGAGCGTCATGCCCAGCATTTCCGTTAGCATCAGCGAGACGATGCCATGGCCATACATGCGAGAACCGTCCGAGGCACCAAAGTAACCGGCTTTGTCCTGTCGCCCTTCGCTGAGCAAGTACTTTAGGCCGCGGGTCATCGCAACCCCTTCGGCACTGCTGTCTGCCGGTTGGTGTCCAACGGCTGCCATCGCCATGATTGCCAAGGCCGTCATCGCATTCTCGTGCCCGCGATCGGCGATGGCACCGCTTGGCTTTTGTTGACTGACCAGAAACTGAATCGCTCGCTCTACCGCAGCATCGACGTCGTCTTTCTCGAATGCCGTCTGACCGAGGACCGACTGCAGCCCGCAAGGCACCGCTACGAAGGCAAGTGTGGCAATCCCGATCCACGCGATCGCGACGGCCCTGCACGGCATGCAAAGCCTGCCGCATTGGAGCGTCGTGCGAATCCTACTACAGATCGTCTGCCCGTTCATTGACTTTCTCCAGAACATCGAGCAACACACGATCGGTTTCGATGCCTTCGGCTTGAGCTTCAAAGTTCAGCAACACGCGATGTCGCAACGACGGCAGGAACACCCGACGCACATCTTCGAAACTCACGTTGTAGCGACCATCGAGCAAGGCTCGCACTTTCGAAGCCAACGCAATGGTCTGGGCTCCCCGAGGACTCGATCCCCAGCGAATGTATTGGTTCGTGACATCGGGCGCGAGCGATCCACCGGGATGCGTAGCCAAAATCAAACGCGCCACATAATCCTGCACGTGCTTGGCCAACACGACCTGCCGAACCAGTTTCTGCCAATGCACGATCTCCTCTCCATCCATCACTTTTTCCGGAACGACGTTGATGCCACGGGTTGTGCGATCGATGATCGTATTGAGCTCTTCACGGCTGGAGTACCCGACGACCAGCTTGAAGTGAAATCGGTCGAGCTGGGCTTCTGGCAAGGGATAGGTTCCTTCCTGCTCGATCGGGTTTTGCGTCGCCAACACGAAGAAGGGCTTTTTCAGTTCATAGCGGTTCCCTGAAACCGTCACGGTCCCTTCTTGCATGGTTTCCAAAAGCGCCGATTGCGTTTTGGGAGTCGCTCGGTTGATTTCGTCAGCCAAGCAAATCTGCGTGAAGATCGGCCCCTTTTGGAATTGAAACTCCCGCCGCCCCTCGTTCTCCACAATCATGTTGGTCCCCAAGATGTCCGAGGGCATCAAGTCGGGCGTGAATTGGATCCGATTGAAGTCGAGCGAGAGCGTCTCGGAAAGCGTGCGGATCAGCATCGTCTTGCCCAAGCCAGGCACGCCCTCGAGCAAACAATGCCCACCGACGAACATGGCGGTGAGCACTCCGTTGACGATTTCATCGTGCCCGACGATGACGCGACCGATTTGCTCGCGGACGGCAGCGTATCTCTCTCGAAATCGCTCCGCTTCTTGCTGCATGGATTCGGCGACGTTGCTCATGGGTTTCCAATTCTTTCCAGGGTGATGAGGCGTTGAAGAGAACGATCAGGACTTCTTCTTGGCTTGGCGTTTGGCATCGAGCAGCCGCGATGTGTAACTCTTCTCTTCGTCGTTCGTCATGCGAGGAGCGGCCGTGCCGCTGGCATCGGCCGGCGCACCGGAACCACTTTTCGAGGGACCGCTACCAAACGACGAGGCTTCCGATCCGGATGCATTCCCTGAAGCGCCGGAGGGCTTGTCCGGGAAATCAAACGAGGCCTGCGATCGTTGACGCTCCAGGTCGCCTGTGACTTGCGTCTTGCTCGAACGGAGTCGATCCAAGCTCGCTTGACGCTGCTGATCGGCTTCGGAATGCTTGGTTCTTCTCAGAGCCGTGGCCAGTTTTCGCAACGGGGCGCCCAGGTCGACCGCGACGCGTCGAACAAACACATCAGCAAAGAAGAGCGATGCCCCGAGCAGGAGGGCCAACGGCCAAACATCCTTAAGCGACTTGGCAGGCGGCACGCCCGGTCGATACGTATCCATGCGCAGAACTTCTTCCAAGTTATCGTTTTCCAACGCCGGGGCGAGCACTCCGGCTTCGCCTCCGGCCGGCTTCTGCTCTGCCAGTTGCTCGAGCAGTCGCATGTTGGCTTGCCGAACGCGGTACTCATCGGAGAAAGGGACCGTGACGCCCGTCGTCATGGTCGCGCGTCCCGAACCAGGATTGACGCTAACCATGTAACTGCCTGCGGCCTCTGGTGCGAACTCGCCGACATAACGCCCGGGGGCCTGCTGACGCAAGGGCACGGTGATGGGCCGCAGATCGGGCCCGATGGCCGTCGCATTCATGTCCAAAAAGTTCAGGAACTGATCGTTGGCGTCGACAGCATTGACGATGATCTGAACGCGTCCCCCTTTGATTTGGGTGGCGATGGAGTATTTGCCATCGTCGTCTTGGGTGCGCATGGTCCATCGAACCAGTTGGGAAAAGAATTGGTCGTAGTAGGGAGAACCGACCCAATCCGTGGCCCAGCGTTTGCCCGCATCGGTGGTGAAGACCGCGGTCCTCCCCAATCCATAATTCCAAGTCGCCAGCAAAGACGCCGTTTCGGATTCTTCCGGTTTCGGCGACAGCAAAGGGACTTCGACCAACGGACTGTCCTTGCGTTCGGTCAGCACAAAACCGCTGAGCCGCGGCAACGGACCAGGGATGCCTGAGAGCACTTCGTGCCCGGGCAACTGAATGCTTGGAGCCACGCCGCCTTCGGGTTCGTACACCAGGGGGCGCGCCACGCGACGGGCCTCGCGCATAAAGATCTTGGGCAATGCCGCCGCGTTGGTCACGACATAGTAGTTGCCGCCGGTTCGATTCGCGATCCGTTTGAGCTCCGCGGTACCGACCGTGCCGTGGGCGCCGACCGCGACCGTGGAGATCTTGATTTTCGCGCTCAGATATTCCGACAACACGCCGTTGCTCGCGGGGGTCGGGTCCCCATCGCTGATGACAATCATGTGCTTGACCGATGCCGGAGTCGCCTTGAGCGACTTGATTGCCAACTTGAGCGATGAATCGAAACCCGGCATGTCGCCAGGGGTCATGCGCGTGATGCGGCTCTTCATCATGGCTCGGTTCTCTCCGACCTTGAGCAAGCCGTTGCCATCCTTTTCCCACAACCACTTGTCGTTGGCCATATCGAACTGGACAACGCCGCAATAGTCCTGGGGGCCCAGAGCCTCCATGGCCGACTTACCGATCATCTTTTGCCAGTGATTGCCTTCGGCCATCTCCGACGCGTGCATGACCATCGCGAGCGCACCGACCGCTTCGACTTTCGCGTTCTTGATGCTGAAATTGACCGGCATGGCTTCTTCGAGCTTGGTGTTGGTCCAACCTCCGGCTCCGAACGCCTCTGGCCCGCCCAGCATCAACAGCCCCATCCCGAATTGCTGGACACTCTGCACCAGCATGTCGATCTGCTCGTTGGTGATCGAGACAATCTGCGACATGTCCTCGCCGCTGGCGCGCGGAACGCCGGCCATGATGACCGAATCGTAGCTTTGCAACTCGACCAAACTGGTAAACAGCGTGTTAGTACTGCGAACATCCACATCGATGTCGTTGCGTCGAAGGGCCTCGACGAGCATGTCGTAGTTGCCGGGATTGTTTGCATCTTCGATCAGCATCACGCGGCCGCGTCCCCTGGCATAAGTGAATGCGGTGGCGCGATTGTTTTGGGTGATCGTGTCCTGGGACGAGTCGTCCGTGGTGAATTCAGCTTCGTAGGTGTAGCCTGCAGTCTCCTCGATACGGTGGGGAATCGGGACGACATTGATGTCTCGATCCAGCGTGTAGGGAGAGTCGACGAGGACTTCGGATTGATTGCCGAATCGTCGAACGACGCGCAAGCGTCCGTCGACGGGGGTTTCGGCGCGATCTTTATCGCGAAAACGGCTGATCACCACGCGGGCATCGACGGTCTGCCCTTGCCGCACATAGCCAGGCACATCGATCTTTTCGACGAGGACCTCCGTGGAAGCATCCAATCGGATGGGGACCACGTCGATCCCGACGCCGCTGTCGGCGAGTTGCTTGGCATAGGTCTCCGCCGATCCCAACGTTTGGTTACCGTCGGTCAAGACCACCACGCGTTTCGCAGAGTCTTCCAAAAAACTGGCCGCAGCGAGCTTCAGAGCGCCTTCCAAGTTGGTGGCATCCGCCCGCCCAAAGTTGCGTTCGGGTTTGCTCAGAGGAGGGAGATTCTCATCCAAGGGTGGAATCTCGATGGATGCTTCGCGTCCAAAAACGATCAGCCCAGCTCGGTTCTCGCGGTTCTTTTTGCGATGGGACTTTACGCTCTCGATGGCGTACTTGAGCATTAATTGCCGTTTGGCCGTAGGGATCGAATCGCTTTGATCCAACAGATAGATGACGGTTTGCCGTTCGCTCGACCAGATCCACTGCACGCCCGCCAACGCGAAAACGATCAACAGCAAGACCAGCGATCGCAAGATCAACGCCAGCCAACGCCGAACCGGGCCGAGCCCGGCGAGGGATTGCATCCCGATCCACCAAGCGATCGGAATGAGCACCAACAATACGAGCATTGCCGGGTATTGGAAGCCGATTTCAAACTTTCCCATCGTGGCGCGATTTCCCCTTGGCCTCAACGGATCCCGGAAACTCAGTACATTATGGACTATCCCTAGGTCGACTCGCCAGATGGCCTACCCCTTTTCTTTCTCGAATGTGGTGCACTGCTTCCGCTATGCAAATCAACGGAATCGCTATCGACGACACCTTCGCAGAAGCCTTTGACATGACCGCCACCCGCATCGTCATCACCGCGTCGGAGCCTTCCTGGGCGCTGCGCGCTGCGGAAGCCATGACAGGATTCGCGACGAGCGTCATCGGCTGCGGGGTCGAGGCTGGCATCGAACAAACCTTGTCCCATCATCAAACGCCAGATGGTCGACCCGGAGTGGCGGTATTGATGTTCAGCGTCAGCGGCGCGGAATTGGAAAAGCAATTGGTCCGTCGCGTCGGACAATGCGTGCTCACGTGCCCCAGCACCTCGGTATTCAGCGGGCTGGATTCCGAAAAGAAGATCGCCATGGGCTCCAAGCTCCGGTTCTTCGGCGATGGCCATCAGATTTCCAAACGCATCGGCCGCGAACGCTATTGGCGCATCCCGGTCATGGATGGCGAGTTCGTTTGCCAAGACACGGTTTCTCGCACCAGCGCGGTCGGCGGCGGGAATTTCTTGGTCCTCGCAGAAACCATCCACGGCGCGTTGCATGCATGCGACTCGGCAGTTCGCGCGATCAAGAGCATCCCGGGCTGCATCACACCGTTCCCAGGTGGCGTTGCGCGCAGCGGCTCCAAGGTAGGTTCCAAGTACAAAGGCTTAACCGCTTCGACCAACGATGCCTTTTGCCCCACACTGCGAGAGCAGTTGCGATCCGAAGTCCTCGGAGAAACCAGCGCTGCACTGGAGCTGGTGATCGACGGGATTAGCGCCGATGCCGTGAGGCAAGCTATGCGAGCGGGCATCCTGGCAGCGTGCGACGTGGGGCCCTCATGCGGCGTGCGCAAGATCACGGGGGGCAATTACGGCGGCAAGCTTGGTCGCCACCACTTCCATCTGAGAGAACTTCTCGCTCAATGACCGCAGTCGCATCGCCCGCGAGGGTGCTTTAGGCATCTTCGCAGAGCAATGCAATCACGGCGGTGAAGCCGTGAATCAAGTTGCTACCAGCCACGGGACCAAACTCCCCAGCGGCAAAGAAACCGGCCGTTGGCAATCCGGGAAACAATTGTTCGACCACTTGGGCGTCATGATCCGGTTGACCGAATAGTCGCTCGCCTCGCCCGTTGCACGTAAACAAGCATGCCGCCACCGGTTGCACCCCATCTTTGCGAGCGCGGGACAAAAGCTGTCGCATGTCACCATCGGCAGCAGTCGCATCGACCAAATGAAAACGCACGGTTTGGCCGGCACGCACGCGATCCGCGACGACGATACTCTTGTTGTTGATCTCGACCGAAGTGATGTTTCGGATCAAGAACTCACCGTGTGAAAACGTCTCCGAATACTCGGAAATGGCGCGGCCCATCAACAACATGTTCATCGCCATTTGCCGTTCGTGACTGGGCAGCTGGTAATACATGTCGGTCAATCGATCCAACGCGGGCTTACCACCCAGCTTGAAGATCCGCTGACCGCGGACCTCGGTGATGACCATCGGCTCGCCAATCGGCCGACACCCTTGACTCACCACGGTGGACCATCGCAGCCCAGGCGGAACGGCCATCGCGACGGCACCTTGATCTGCGATGCGATCGCCAGCGAACAGTACGCTGTTGCGATCGGTGGACATTCGGCTCAAGTTCCCACCGAGCACGTTCACCATGGCATCGCCTTCCGCCCGCATCGTCTCCAGCGATTGATCGAGCATCTCTGCCGAAAACGATTTGGGACAGGCAACCACTAGCAATCCGCCGGCTTCCGCGGCCCGGCGATGCATGCTCTCGTCCAACCCAAACACCGACCAACCATCGGGCGTTTCGTGGCATTCCAGCACGGCGATCTGAGGATGCGCACCCATCCCCCCGAGCAGCAGCACACTTGCTGCAGCCCCCTTTTCGATTTCGCGTCCCCGTCCGATCACCGCATCGACGACACCGCCAAACACTGGAACGCGATGCCCGTTCGCGACGGCGGATTCCAGAATCTCGTCCGCCCTGTCTTCTGCGTCTGGACCGGATAGAAAAACCAATGCGACTTGTGGCTCCCCTTCCAACGAAGCCACAGCTTCGGACCAAGCTTGACGGAAGGCCGCCAGCGAAGAATCGGCCGTCCCCAATGAGCTGCTAACAAGCATCGATTAGGCCTCCCCGACGCGCAGCCATTGGGCCATGTCCCGATCGAACTGCCCCCGCGTCAGCACATGATCCACTCCAGCAGTGCGAGCCCCTTGCAAGGCATCGATCTCGACGTGTGGACCATAGGCGATGCTTACCATCGTCGGATAGGATGCCTTGAGCGCCTCGAGCGTTGCCCCTATGTCGAGATTGCGAAACGACAGATCGAAGATCGCGCTATTCAGCAGCTGTTCCCCCAATCGCTCCTTCAATTGTTCCAAAGAACGAGCCACGAACAATTGGTTTCCATCCGCGCGAACGGCTTGACTGATGCGGGACTGAAACATCAAGTCATTGGTGAACAGGGCGATGTTCATAGGTATTGGCGCAATCTTCAAAAGATGTACGAGGTTCAAACCGTGCAAGGGTGCGACGAAAAATTCCGAACTCAACCTAGACCGCACCAGGACCGCGCACGCCGCGATCGATGGTGATGGCTTCCTCAACCGGCACGACAAAGATCTTACCGTCACCGATCGTTCCTTCGGTGCCACTCCGCGCCATGGTGCTGATCACATCGATCGTTCGCTCTAGAAAGTCGTCGTTCACGCAAATCTCGAGCATGACTTTGCGAAGCAGATCAATGCGATACTCGACGCCGTGATACATCGACGTATGCCCGCGTTGTCGACCGTATCCCTCCGCATCGAATACAGTCATGCGGGTTACCCCCATGGCATGCAATGCATCTTGGACAGCTTGCAGCTTGTTGGGTTGAATAACAGCCAGCAGCATCTTCATGGGAGACAATCATTCCATCGTGGCCATTTGCACTCGCGGATTCTTCGCGAGTGCGTTCGTCGAGACACCTGCGCATTCTACTCGGAATTCGCGACTCGCGAGGATGCGCCAAGGTCCGCGCCACCCACTGCGCCAAAAAGCGCCTTAATCCACCACACCCGATTCGTGGTAGTGTGTGACCAAAACCCCAGACTCCGGAGACAAACATGCCTCGGCATAGGACTCGTCGGTCTCCCAAATCCGTACGCGTGTTGCCGTGCTGCCAGAGCCTTCCAAAATCTTGGGACAGACCACTTCCAACAAATACTTCGCCATGTTCTCCGCCGTCGGATTGTAGGGCATGATGAACAGCCGGCACGGCTTGACCATCCGCAGGGCTTCAATGGCGTTGTCGTCTTCGTGGGACACCAAGAAACTATGGTCCCAATGCTCGTCGAGCCAGCCTTTGCATCGCGCCTTCAAGTCGGCAAAATCCAGCACGCGGCCGACCGAATCTTGCGTTTCTCCGGTGACAAAGAAATCGCAAACGTAGTTGTGTCCGTGGAAATGCTCGCACTTGCCGCCGTGCTTGTACAAGCGATGGCCTGCACAAAACTTGATGCGACGCATGATGGTCAAGCTCATCGTTGGAAACCTCGTAGAAGGGATGATTCAATCGGCGTGGAAGGACGATGGTAGGATTCGGAACGCTTCCAATAAAACTATCCACAACCACCGGCATTCACTGTGGGCCATGCGGTGTGCATGGGCTCAACGATCGTTGCGGAGTTTGGGATTGTCGAGATGACGCGTCGCGTCCCGGAGCGTCTTCTTCTCGAGATTCGCTCGGACCGCTTCTTGGAGATCCACACCGGTCTGATTGGCCAAGCAAACCAAGACAAACAGGATGTCCGCCATTTCGTCCGAGAGATTGTAGGAGGCATCCGATTTTTTAAAGCTCTGGTCACCGAAAGTTCTGGCGAAAATTCGGGACAGCTCGCCTACTTCTTCCATCAACATGGCCAGGTTCGTCAGTTCGGAAAAATACCGAACACCCAGCTTTTGGATCCACGCATCGACCTCGGCTTGCAAGCCCGGCAGCGTCAAGTCACCGGTCGCGATCTCCGTCTCAACGCGGTCCGAAACCCCATCGGAGGCTGTTGGTTCCGAGGATGCATGCTCCTCAGACATCGCTAGATTCCAGCGTCCAGAGGACGGCGGTCAGCCGTCGATTCATTGGCCCAATGAAACTCGGAGACATCCGATTGTTCCATTTGCCAAGTAAAGAAAGCAGGCGCGTCCTCGATCATCGTCGGGAAATCGACGATTCCATCGTGTGCCGAACGCAAGATCACTCCGAGTTGCTCCAACTCGCTGATGTAATCTTCCAGATGCGCCGTTTGATCCTTGAGGTCGTTTTGGATCTCGACGATCTCTTGGTCGTAGATTTTGAACTTGGAGTTGCCCTGATGATTTCGCAACATGCGTCGCAGATTGGATCGCCGTTCCGTCAGTTCGCGGTGCGACAACGAGATGTCTGTCACGATCAGGCGCAACAACGGCAACATCGAACGGGCTTGTTCGATGGAGAAGACGGTTTGCTCTCGGGTTTTCGTTGTCATGGGATCGACCGTGGGCGAGGGGTACGCTGGCTGGAGTGACAATAACCACTCCCGGCATCTTCGAAAAGTTCACTTGCCCGACAAATCCTTGGTTTTTCTGGCGTTGGGAGGGATTCTTCCGAAGCATCCTGCCAGCGCCAAGGTTCGAAGCGTGCCTTCTATTGCTATTTTCGCTCAATGCAGCCGGCATTCCATTGCAAACCGCATCAGGCGAACTGGAATTCTTCACATGCCTCGGCAAATGGCCCGAATGCATCGCGATGAACTTGCTCCACTCGTTGGACATCCACCACAGAACATTGGTTCCGAGCGGTTTCCGATAATGCAAAATCCGCCATTTGCACCATCAACAGAGCATTTCCGTGCGCGATTTCATGAATCCGATGAACGGCCTGGGACTCGAATATTTCCGGAGAACCACCACAGTCCCGCAGCACCCACTCCAAAGCGCTGGCCCAATCCTGGAGACTCCAATTTCCGATCTCGATCCGACGATCGCATCCCTCCAGCAACTTTTTGGGGAGCTTGGCTACCGAATCTTTTTCTGCCGCTAAGATGGAACGAATGCCTGCCCAGCGCGACAGTAGCAACGCTAAAGCCTGAGCCGCGTCCGGGTGGGCTTTTCCAACATGATCGAAAAAGAAAACCACGCGCTGCCCCGACGCAATCCATTGCCCCAATCGCTCTTCGATGGCGACCATCCAATGCGGATGATGCGTTGGCACGAGTCCCAGGTCATCGACGCTTGCCCACCCCAAACGAGCAGCAGGTCCGCCCCGCATTTCGTTAGCCCCAACCGTCCATGGATGACCGGCCACATGCTGCGTTGCTAGGGCGTTTCGTTTGGACTCCAGTTGCATGGCCCGCGCAACCCGTTCTAGAAACTCGATGGCTGTAGCATGCTCCAAATCGATGTAATGCCGTTTCTCCTCCGGTACGTTGGCCTCGCTTGCGGCGTGCTTCGAAACCTCCGAAGCACCCCGAATCGGGGCACTGAATTGATGGTGGGATGAACACTGA
>JBKCUI010000179.1:0-6857 GCA_046318495.1 Pirellula sp.
GCGACGGCCAGGGAAAGGAGGAGTGCGACGTCAGAGTCCAGTGCCCGCGAGGATGGTGCTAGGCAGATTCGATTGAATGCCAAAGAGGGATCGAGGCTTAGTTTTTAACCACGAAGGGCACGAAGGACACGAAGATCAAACCGATGCTTGTACGTTCGCTTTTTCGTGTGTTTGGTTTATTTCGTGGTTGATGTTCCTGGGTCGAGATGAGCGTGGTGCCGGTCGGTAGCCCTTCGGCACTCACTGGTTTGCTATGCAACTAAACATTTTTCTCAGCCGAACCAGACGGGGGCTGCTCGATGGGCTGCGGTGGTGTGGCAGCCGTAGCGTTGGGTTGCGTTGGCTCGGCAGGGGCTGGCCCCGACGCCGGAAGCGATTCTCGAGCGAAAGGAGACTCGGCCGGGGCAAGCTGCGCATCCATCGTTGCCCACGGAGAAGCCGTGTCTTTGCGCACGACTCGAAAGTACTCCGCGATCGTCCGCACGGCATAATCGCGATCGTTGGAACGCTGCATCATGTCGCCGACGGCATCGATGTGCTGTCCGAAATCGGAAGTCGAGGGTTTGGGACGCTGCTTGGGGCGTCCAAAAATCGGAAAGGCGGCGATCATGGCCGCAATTCCCAGGAATGCAGCGTGAATTGTGATCACATTCAACGGCCATACCGTCAGCATTTCGAATCCCTTTTGGCGATCTTCGGAATCGTCATTGCGAATGGGTGGGTCCGACGTCCCGGTAAGGAATCCAACGCCTCCGTTTGGGAGCTCGCCAAGCATCCGGTCGGCAAGACCTAAGTGGGACCCGTGCAGCATTCCATAGTTGGAAAACAGGGAACTGTTCGCAATCACCAGGACTTGGCTCCCCGTCCCATTGGCCTGGCTGAATCGCTCGATCAACGCGCGTCCATCGCCGGTTTCAAGCAGTGCAACATGCTGTGGCAATCGGTCGGCGCTCAACTCCTTGGTAATCTCCAATTGCTCGGTGTCGATCGGGGTCCACTCTTTCGAATACGTTTGCGAAGGTTTGGCCGGTTGAGTCGGGTCGGGCTCCCAGTCCAGCGCTTTGCGAAGCTCGGTGAGTTCCTCGGCGTTTAGCGGCTCGGAATAGGAACGCAAAAGCATTTCGGATTGAGAAGGACTGAGGTCGGTTGCCCACGGTCCGTTCCACGAGGTGACCGGTTCGATGGCTCCGTCCGAAATCCGCCATCGGTTCCAGGGGGTGATGAGGTCGGATCGATGCGAACGTTTCAAGGTGTTTAGTTTGGTGTGTTCGATCGCGGCCATCGCTCGGGCTTGGGCGCACTCCTCTGCGGATAACGCTCCTTTGGGATTGCTCGCGATGCGAGACCAGTACGCTTGATTGGGCGAGAAGTCTCTCCCGATATAGATCAAGGTTCGGTTTCCAGACGCCAGCCACTCGGAGAGCCAGCGATACGTTTCGTTGGAGTGTTTTGGGAAGGCGTTAGGCGCCCAAACGATCGTGTTCAACCGACTCTTGTTGGCGGGCGATAGCGAACGGACGGTGTAGGTGGAATGCCCGCGTTTCTCAACGCATTTGCGAAGGACGGTCAAGCCGCTCGGACTGCACTCGGCATCGTATCCATCGCTCTCGCCATACACGTTGGTCACATTGGGGCGGCAGCCCGGAGCGAGCGACACGAGCACTGCGGCCAACCACGCTGGCCAAATGGACAGAAAGCGTTTGGGTGTCATGCGCCTGCTCCCGTCCATTGCTGCGAAGAGACGATCGGTCCGGATGCAGCGACGTTGGGTTGGGTAGAAACCTTCATCTCGGATTCGATTCTTTCCAAAGACTGCCACAAGGATTCAAACGTTTCGGCGTCCAAGCGGTGTCGACCGAAGTAAACCCATTCGAATGCGCTGGCGGCCCGCCGCATGTACGGTTGCAACCCAGGCCGGGGCTTGAGTTCGCGGATGTAGGCTCCGTTGGTTTTGCCTCGCTCCAATCGGATGCATCGCGCGGCATCGAGCTCGACGAGCAGATAGCTGAACAAGTACAAGATGGCCTGCGAGTAATCGCCTTGGGAACGCAAGTACTCGGCTTGGGCTTTGAGCCCACGGATCGGCTGCTCCATCTCAAAGGGGAGATCGGAAATCTTGGCCCGCTGCTGTTCCAAGTCTTCTTCGAGGATCGAGGCTGGTTGTTTTCGGCGGAATCCCGGGATGGCGCTGTTTTTCATCAGCATGAAGATCAAGATCGCCGCGAACAGGACGACAAACCCTAGCAAGATCCATTGCCAAGCGCCGAAGATCGCGGTGAGCAAGTCGCTCAGGAAACCTCCGTTCGATCCCGCGCTCGATCCTCCCGATCCGAAGAGAAGGTCCCATAGACTGCGATTGCTTCGAGGCTGTGCGATCGAGTCGTGCCGATCGGAGAAGTCGTTGTTGCGCAGTTGGCTCTCGGGACACTGCACCTCGCCGGTGTCGGGATCGGCCCAGATCGGGTTCACGCTGCGGCGCAGCACCGATTTCGAATCGGCATCGGGTGCTTCGGCGAGGGTGGCGGATGGCGATGCGCAAACCATGAGCAGCACCCATGCCGCGACGGCCGCGCGTTGGAGCCAATGGGAGACGCATCGATCGCGATGGAGAGAACGTGTGCGTGGAATCATGTCGCCCCTACCAATCGCTGGGACTCGGCTCGCAACTTCAATTCGATTTCCCAGCCTTCGCTACGAATGCGCGTGTTCATGTACAGCAGGAAACGGATGACCGTTCCCCAAAGGGACATCATCCAGAGGACGATTGGAAAGATGACGGCGTTCATCCACCAACCCCAGGTCCACGTTCCCAGCAGCACGCCGATCATGAACAGCCCTCCCAAGGAGAAGACGGCGACGAAGGCGAAGGAGATCATGGTCAGGCCCATCTGGACACTGAACAGATCGCCGGAGCTGGCATGCAGCCAGCGGGACCTGCGGGCGTAGAGCAATTCGTCCGGCTTGGAACGGTGCTTGAGAACGGGCCGCAGTTCGAGGAGGAGGATTTCTGAGGCAAAGGGGCGAAATCCGCGGATCAAGTAAACGACCAGCAGATAGACCGAGATCGCGATGGCGGCTTGGGTCGTGTTGGCGTAACCCAAGTACGTGTAGGCGAGGCAAAGCAACGACAGCAAACTGCCTCGCACCAATCCCAGGATCCACGTTAGGGATAGCCAGTGCTTGCGAAGATGGCGAAGGACTTGTTGGCTGGAGGGCTCTTCGGTGAAGACGGCTTGGCCGAGGTAATAGGTAACGCCGGTCATCGCCAAGGGCGACTGCAAGTAAACAACGGCCGCCAAGACCCACAAGTAGACGGCGAGGAATCCTTCGCGACTGGCGTACTCGCGCGAGGACATGACCAATCGATCGAAATCCATAAAGGGCTGTAGCAGCAACAGATTCAGCAGAAAGAAGGGGAGGGCCCCCAAAATGGCGAGGGGAACCAAGCGTCGCCAGTAGTTGCGGAGCACGACCAAGCTGAGGTCAAAGATCTCGTCGGCGGAGCGTTGTTCGATGACGATGGATGTCTTGTCCAGTTGCATTAGCTTTGGCCCTCGGCGGACGTGGATTGGCCAGTGGGATATCCAAGAACCACAAAGTAGAACATCAGGAGGCAGGCGCTGCCAATCGACCATAGGGCCTTGATCGCATACGGGAGGGGGGACGGCGAGATGAAGCCTTCGGTGAATGCGGCCAAAATGAACAGGACCACGGCGGCCATGATGATGGGCAAGGCTTGTTCGGAGCTGCGTCGAAAGGAATCCATCCGGCTCATGCCGCGCGTCATCAGCCAACCGACGCCGAGGCGCAAACCGGCTGCGGCCGACAGCGCGATCGCGGTCAGTTCAAAGACACCGTGCGCCGTGACGAACTCGAAAAACGTGTCGCCGGATTCGACGTCTGGGCGAGCCATGTATCCGAAGGAAGCACCGAGGACGATGGCGTTGTAGGCCAGTTTGCACAAACCGGGCAACAGCAACGGACCGAGGGCGAAGCATTCCAGGCCGATGCTCGTGTTGTGCTGGATGTAAAACGCAGACATGAATGCGTATTGATCGAAGTTGCCGCGCAGCGGCCGATCGAAGCTCGATTCCATTTGCTTCATTTGATCGCGACCGATCACCGATTCGGCGAATCCTGGAAACGTGCCCTCGGCCCAGGCCATGAGAGCTGCGATGGTGAACAGTCCAAAGAAGACCGAGAACGCGACCAGCACGCAGGGATCGCTAAAGATGGCTTTGGGGGCCGTGACCGTGATGTAGCGCCACCAGGTTGAGACCGGAAAGCTGGTCGAGCGATAGAGTTGGCTATGGGCCCGACCGACCAGTCGGTGCAGGTAGTCGACGCTGGCTGGAGGCAGCCGCAATTGCTCCGCCATCGCCAGGTCGGTGCATGCGGCGCGGTAGAGCGCGGCGAAACGGGTGGCTTCTTCGGCGCCGATCGAACGCCGCGCGCCGAGGCCTTGGTACTTCTCGCACAAGCGATCGAGTTCTTGCCAACCGTTGCGACGGCGTTCCAGCAATTCTGCAGTTCTCATCGCGACACCTTAGGGGAGATTCGGGGGATTCGGGTTGGGCCGGTCGGGGGCGGGTGCCGCCGTGGGGGCAGGGAAAGCGTCGACGAGGATCGGGGGCGTTTCCGGCTGAACCGGTGGAACGTCTGGAGCGGTCGAGGATGCGATCGGCGGCGCGGCGGTGAGTTCGGCCATCACGGGTGGAGCAGCGATGGATTCGGTCCTCGCGGGTGGGGAAGCATTGGGGCGTGCGGGCGTTGCGGCCGGGGGGGACCAAGCGGGTGGTTTGGCGATGGGGGCTTCGGGCACGGCAGGCTTGGACACAAACTCGCGGTAGTACAAAGCGCACAGCAGCAAGTCGGTGCTCGTGTCGTCTCGAAACTCGAACTGCCGAAGCAACGGTTTGCCGAGGATCCCGGAGAGTTCGAGCCTTTTGGTCGTATGCATGCGAGCTCGGCGTTCGCAGTAGAGAGCGATGGCCCGGCCCATCGAGCGCGACATGCGAAAGTTGGCTGGGATTAACTCCGCCAAGGAAAACACGCGCGGGTCTTCAAACTGAATGCTCGGGGGTACCCATGTCCGTTCATCGACGATGACCATCGTGCCGGCCGCCAAATCTCCGAGGCGTTGAAAGCGTTTGGTCATCAGCATGCAAATGATCGCGACCAATCCGGTGGGGACCCAATAGATGGGTGGCGCATCCGGATCGAAGACCTCCAGCGACATCATCGGGGCCATGTCTCCGAGCCGCAGAAAGTTCCTGACGGTGGCTTGGTAGGCGCTGATCGGACGTCCATCCACGGAGATGACTTGAATCTTGGAAATGTACTTTCCGGGCGTCTTTCCATTCCAATACGTTTCGAAGACCAGGCCGTAGAACCAATCGAGAAAGAAGTAGCTCAGCAGCATGCCGACGCCGAGAACGGCTCCGGAAAACGGGAGCAGCGATACGATCCCGCTGCAGACCAAGGCAAAGAACAATCCACTGATGAGGACGCCTCGGATGACCAAGTCCAGGATGAATGCGGGCAATCTGCGGAACGGCCCTGCCACTTGATACCCGAACTGGATGTTCTCGGGCGTGGTCACCGTAGCATTCAGATCGATGGCTGGACGAGGGGTCATGCAGGGGAATTCATGCAAGGGGATCGGGGGTTGTGGATCGATCGGAAGGGGGCAACTTGAGTTTGCAGATTCCCGGTGCGCTCGCGCGAACGCTAGGTGGTTGAAAAGGTTGGTGAGGTTCGCTGACGAAGGGCGTGCGAACGCTCGATGGGCAAGTGCTGCATTGGGTTGCGGCCCGCTTTATCCTACGACATTTTCATGTCGCCTGGAATCGGCATGGCCATCGGAATCGTCCGTGGAACTGAGGCTTTTCCCCAAGTCTTAGAAGATCGGTTGGGGGGCGTGCCGCAGGGGAGCGTGCCATAAGGGGGGGCCAGCCATTGGGGGGCATGTGGTGCGTTCCTCGCGTGAACGCAGGACGGCTATACTGAGGGAGCATCGAGTGCAGGTTCCATCGGGAGCCTGATCGCAGCCGTCGGCCCGAGTTCGCAATGCGCGATGCGGGACCGGCAGTTCCTCTCGTATCGCTCGCCTCTCGTATCGCCATTGGCTTGGAGTCCTACCATGAAACGTCGCATCGATTCGCCGAATGATTTCCCAACTTCCTCGGGCGCGACTTGGCCTCGCCGCGATTTCCTAATGGCATCCGGCGGTGCGATGGCTTCGTTGGCGGCGATGCCTTATGCCTTGGGAGGCGAGCAAGCGTCGGCGGCGGACGGTGCGCCGGAGACGTTGGTGCGAGTGCTATTCGATTCGCTCACGCCAAAGCAAAAAGAGGTCGTGTGTTTTGGATGGGAGCACGAGGCGCCTGGGCGCGGATTGCTGCGGACGCGCGTGGCCAACAACTGGAACATTACCAAGCCGACCATCAACAGCGAGTTCTTTACCGCAGAGCAGAGGGCGTTGGTGCGGGAGATCTTTGAGGGGATCATCGCGGAGGAGTGGCACGCGCGGTTCGACAAGCAGCTCAAGGACGACATGGGTGGCTTTGGCGTCGGGCAGAGCATGGCCATCTTTGGGACGCCGGGCAGTTCCAAATTCGAGTTCGTCTTGACGGGCCGGCATACGACGCTGCGCTGCGATGGGAATACGCAAGAGCACGTTGGCTTGGGTGGCCCTGTGTTCTAGGGGCATGCTGCCGGTACCGACGATGAAGGCCCCAACCATCCCGGGAATGTGTTTTGGGAGCAAGCTGTCGCGGCCAATTCGGTCTACAGCATGCTCGACGGTCGCCAACGGCGCGTTGCAGAAGTGAGCCAGACGCCGAGCGAAGAAGCGG
>JBKCUI010000180.1:0-8168 GCA_046318495.1 Pirellula sp.
CCACGATCTTGGTACGCGTCGGTCGCGACAACTCCACCCACGGCAAAAACGCGCGAGCTAGACGCTGAGGCATCTCCAGCGAAGGCCACAGACACGGAACGGCCATCGCAACGACTCCGAGCATAGCGAGGATCACCGGCCGTTGCGCATGCTTCCACGGTAGCAATTGCGATGGACGCAGCCCTTCGAGTTTTTGTGCGACTTGAACTTCCAAAGCGTCCAAAAACTGCGGGCTGAAGTGGCGATGCTCGGGTGCAATGTCTTGCAATTCCACGCACGAAAGCAAGCTCTCGCCCAACTCCGACGCTTCCTTTTCCGCACACGATGCCAGTTGAGCGCGGTTGGGAGCACGCCACAGTCGACTGAGCCCAAAACTCGATCCCATTACCAACGCAATTGCATAGATGGCCGTCGACAACACCCAACGCGCAGCATCATCGATCCATCCCAAGGCATCCAGTCCGAGGATGCAGGCGGCTCCCACGAGAACGCTCGTCAGCGAGACTCCGAGTCCTCGCGCCACCTGCAGCCGCGCTTGGCGCCGCGCGAAGCGTTGCAACCAGTAAGCGATTGGATTCGCCTCCTTCGCCACAGGCCTAGCCGAGATCGGTTTCGGTCCGGGAGTTCGCCCTTCTCCCATCGATGCAAGGGTTGTACTCATCAGACCAATCCTGCACGTTTCCTGAGAATCCATTCCATCGCGAGCAACGCGATGGTCAAGGTAAACCACGGGTAGCTTTGCCATAGCAAGGTTTGCACTTGCTCGATCTTGCCGGTTTGATATTGTCGCAATGCTTCCGCCAATTGATCGCGTTGAGATTCGGGAAAGGACTGCCCCCCCGTGATCTGCGCGATCTGCTCGAGCAGCGAACGATTGGCGGCCAGCGACTGCATTTCAAGATCTTCGGCCGGTTGCACGATGAACTCGGTCTGCAGTTGCAGTGCTTCCTCGGGAAGCCCAGCCACTTGCAAGCGTACGTTGTATTGACCGGGCGCCAGCGATCGCAATGCGGCCGAATACGTTCCAGGCACGCCGGCGTCTTCTTGCAAACTGACTTCTTCTTGATGGCCATCGTCGCGCGTCACGATCGCTCGGGTGCGAGCCCCGGTCAGGGGCGATTGATTGGAGTCGCGCGCCCTCGCTCGCAGCGGGATGTCTTGTCCCAACGCATACGCGCGATCCCCTGCGTCGAGCGCAACATAGTCGTTCTCGACAGCATAGGGGGATTGCATGACCCATTGCGCCAATTGGCTCCAAAACCGTTGGTGATAGAGATCGGCCACGTTGTAACGCCACCGCCACGATTCATCGTTGGCGACGTATACCACGCGGCCTTGCCCAAAGCGGCGCGTCGCGATGATCGGCCACTCCCGATTGCTTTCCGTCTTCCCCGCGACCAACAGCTCCGCTCCCGGCGCCAACTCGACCCGGCGCACGATGCGCGGTGGTGGCAACGATTCCCAAAGCTTGCGATTGGCTGCTGATTCCTCTTCAAACGCAAAGGCTCGCTGCTCGATTGCATTCTCCTTGACGTCGAGCGACTGGATCGCCACCGGGCTGGTATCCGAATCGAATCGCACTGGCAACCACTCGGAATGAAGTTTGGCGATGGCGTCTGGCAGGGGTTCACGTCCGCTATCGATCCAAATGATCCCGCCTCCGGTCTCTGCGACAAAGTCTTGCAACCACTTCCACTGCGCCGCGCCAAAATTCGAGGCGCTGTCGATGCTGATGACCAGCAGATCCAGCCCAATGAACGATTCACGCGACTTCGGAAACATCTTCTCGCGAAACTCTTCTGGACCAAGTACGGTCTCAAGCTCCCACGTCGAATCGCGCTGGAACGCATTCTTGATGTAGCGTGTTTCCCATCGTCCGCGACGATCGACCACCATCACACGGTTTTTGCGAACTACTCCCCAAAGCGACGATGGAAGGGTGTCGTTGCTGGAGGAAGCATCGTTGCCCGGATGCCGTATCCGAAACTGCAATTCGATCGGGACGGCTTTCTGCCGCGTCGTGCTGCTGTTCGAGGACAACAGTTTTTCGCCGGGAATACGAAAATCGATTCGGCGCGTCGATTGCCCATCGGAGTCGAATGTCTCGGTCCACACGACGCGTCCCTCATGCACCACTTCCACTTCGAAAGGCCGGCCTTCAGGCAATTGCTGCTTGATCGTCACGGTGCCTTGCAAGCTATCGGTGCGGAACAGACTTCGATTATGGTCGACGCTCAACACCCCCAAATCGTCGGGCTCTTCATCACGGCCCATCACCACCGAATACACGGGTACCTTCTGCTGAGCAATCCGCTCTGCAACCAACAATGGCGACTCCCCTGCGTTGGATTGCCCATCGCTGAGCACGACGATGGCTGCCAACGCGGGTTCGCTCGATGAACGCTCTTTCCCCTGACCCGCCACCATGGCTTCCTCGATTGCATTTCCCAATGCGGTTCGATTGCCGATCGCGCGCAATTCCAACTTCACCGGGGCATCGAGGGGTTGAGACGAAGAATCCCACAGTCGTTGTAATCCTTCACCCTCTCGAACATCCGCGAACGCGGCTACCTCCGTGCGGAAAACCCGCCGCTGCGCATCGAGCCAGCCGTGCGTTCCTCCCTGTTGGGCCTTGGCATCTGCCGACCCATGGCCCATCAGCCACTGGGAGACCCGCTGCAACCGTGTAGGTGGTGCGCTCACCGAGCCGTTGCTTTCCGACTCGCTCCCAGTAGATAGGGTTGAATCGCGATTGGATGCAGCCCCCTTAGCCGAACCAGTCGAGTCCGGGTCTGCATCCGAGCGGTCCATGCTGCTCGAAGCGTCCACCAGCAAGACGATCCGGCTCAACTCCCCAGTCACCCATTCGTGCACCCAACTTGGTCCAGCAAGCATCAGCACGATCAGCGCCAGCGCGAGAGCCCGCAACGTCGGCAACAAATAGGAATACGGCGCGCGACACCATCGCGTTTCTCGATAGTACCATCGCCACACCAACACAGCACCGATCATCGTCAGCAGCAGTACCATCCATGCGGGCAAGACCCCTCCGAATTGCAATCGGTTCATGCCGCACCCCGCTTCCCAGCTTGCAAAGCCTCCGAAGTTCGCGATGCGCTGCCAGGGCGATTCGGGCGCGCCGACATCGACTGCTGAAGCGCGATCTCCGCCAGGAAGCACGCGAGCAACGCTCCCCAACACCATGTCCATAGCTCTCGCCCGCCAGCTAGCCCCGCAACCGCGGAAAACCAATCGGTGGCATTGCTAACCGGTTTGGCCTGGGCCGTTGCCACCATCGTTTGCCAAGCATCGGCCCCGATCACTTCGGGATCGCATTCCTGACGGCGATCCGAGTCCGAGGACGCGATCACCATTTTGCGTTCCTCGGCCCCCGTGTTGGCGCGAGCGATCCCCAACCCTCGACTCAGTCGAATCTCCGTCGGGTATTCGCTTCTTTCTGTGTCGTTGCCGGCAGCGGGCAACGTGTACTCCTTGAGCGATCCATCGGGAAACTGCACGCTGATGGTTTGCGACGGGGCGCCAGGGTTGCGAGCCCAGGACTCTTGCCAAACTTCCCCGGGTTGCCCCGCGCGCCATCCCCCTTGCATCTGCATGGCAAACGCCAGCAGCCTCTGAATCAATGGAACAAAGGCGGGGCGCGATGGCAGATTGCTGTCGGCTTCATCGCAACTGCTCATCATCCAAATGCATCGTCCTCGCCCGATTCCCAACGAAACCAGAAACGGCTTGCCATCGCTGAATGCCATGCCGACCGATGCCGTCGGGTCATCCACTTCGAACTCGAGCCGATGTTCAAACTGGGCCGTACCGAGCGAATCGCGCGTGGCCTTGGACAATTCCAACAGCGGCGTCGCCGTCGTTTCGACTTTGCCCGACCAATCCGCTCGTCCTCGCAAAACACCGGGTCGCAATCCTCCTTGCTGAGTCGCTTCCCAGGCATTCCAAGTATCGATTTGAACGCGGTCCCCGACGCACACGATCAACCCGCCCCCGCGCTCGACAAACGCTCGCAGCCATTGGCGTTCGTTGGGGTTGAGCTGTGCCACATTACAACACACAACGCCATCCACGTCGCGAAGCTGAGCTTCGTTCCAACCGTTCGCATCCACCACCCGAGTGGTCACCAAGTCGCCAGGCTCCCCGAGCAACAACGAAAAAGGGGTCAGCGCTAACCGCACGAAATCCGATTCGCTTTTCATCGGCTCCGCTTTGCGATCTCCATCGATCAACAGGACTTTCTTGGGCTCGCGCACACGCACCACGCCCAGCATGGTGTTGTCCGCAGGCGAACGATCCTCCAACTCGATGCGGATCGTCAACTCGGCATCTTCGGCCCTTTGCGGCCGCCAAGGAAACCGAACGATCGTGGTCGACTTTGGCCCGATGGACACCGATTGACGCTCGATTTCTTCGAGGCCTTGCAACAACACAACAGGCACCTGCGCCGCTTCCTCGCCGTGATTGACGAGCGTCGCGCTCAATTGGCTCTGCGTATTCGGAGCCAGCAACGACGGCATGCATTCCATCGAAACGACCGAAACATCCGAGGCTGGCCCATCGCTGACTTGCCCCCCGACGCGCATCCAAGACCATTCGATGGGAACGCTCGGCTTATCGAGCAAGCGTTGCACTTCTTGCACGGCATCGAGTTGTCGTTGTTGCCAATCCGCCGATGCAAAATCAGAGATGAGCAGCATCTGCCGACGCGTTGGGTTCGCGCGGCTCAACCATTCCACTCCCGCCCGCATCGCGCCTGCAACATCCAGCTTGCCTGCACCGGTAATCCGCTTGCGCGTCGCATCCCAATTTCTCAGCAGCGCCTCGGGTTGATGCTCTTCCAACTGTTCGAATGGGTCTCCCGCCAAGATGACCGAGACCTCGCTTTGTCGCGGGAGCTTCTCCAGCACCCCACGCAGGGCCTCGAGCCCCAAATCCACACGCCGCTGGGAACTCGCCATCGCCCCCGCATCCCCCGCGTTCCCCACCAAACGTTGCATCGACAGGGAATCATCCAGCACGATCGCAACCGCCATCGGATCCTGGGCATTCGAACTCTTCCAAGCTTGCAACAGCGGCCGAGCCATCGCCAAAGCCAACAGCACCGGGATCAAGCAACGCAAAAGCAACAACAGAAGCTGCTTCCACTGAACGCGTCGCGAATTGACTTGGAGAGAGCTTTGCAGAAACTGCATCGCCCCCCAGTCCACGGTCAAGTACTTGCTGCGATTGAGCAAGTGGATGATCAGGGGAATCGTGAACGCGGCCGCCCCAAACGACAAGATGGCGTTAAGAAACGTCATGGAGCACCTCGCCGCGCAACGTACTCGGCGATCACTTCGCTAAAGCTCTGCGATGTTGTCACGCTCAAGCAATCGATTCGATTCCGTTGGCATCCGGTCTGCAATGCCTGTTGGAATGCAGTCCAATTCTCCAAGTAAGTCTTGCGCAGTCCCGCAGGATCGACGAGCACTTGATGGTCGGCTCGCTCAAGAGATCGAAACATCGTGCGGTTGTTGAACGGGAAGTCGATCTCGTCATCGTCGAGCACTTGCACAAGCACGATCTCCTGATAGTTGGCTCGAAGCAAAGACAGACTGCGCAGCAGGCTCTCCACGTCGCCAAAGCAATCCGAGATCAAAATCACCAAGCCGCGTTTCTTGCAGATGCTCAGAAGTTGATGGAGCACGGTTCCCAAGTCGGTTTCGCCGACACACTGCGAGTCGGCCAGCGATTGCATCAAGGATCGCAAATGATTCGGCCGGGAACGAGCGGGAATGTTGGTGCGGACCTTGGTATCAAACGTGACCAACCCCACGGAGTCTTGCTGCGAGATCAACAAATAAGCCAAACATGCAGCCAACTGCACGCCGTATTCGTGTTTGGTCAGCCCGCCCGACCGCGTCCCGCTGTACTTCATCGAGCCGCTTTGATCGACCACCAACGTGGCCCGCTGATTGGTCTCGTCTTCGTACTGGCGTATGTAGAGGCGATCGGTCTTGCCAAACAGCTTCCAGTCGATGGAGCGGATCTCGTCTCCGTGCACGTACGGACGGTGCTCCTTGAAGTCGACGCTGGCACCGATATGGCGAGAACGATGGATACCGCCGCTCAATCCATCGACGACATCCCGTGCGATCCACTGCAGCTTGGAAACGCGCGCGAAATCTTGTGGCTTGAGCCATCGAAACAGAGGGTTCGCGAGCAAAGCACGACCTGCATGGGGACGGGGTAGGGCGACGACGTACGGCATCGAGTGGAGATGCCCTCGAGGTGCCTCCCATGATACTCGATCCCCCCTGGTGATTCGAGCGCCCGACCGCCCTTCGGACGGCAATTCAAATCCCTCGAATTCGGGTGTTCTCGAGCGGTTTTGCGGAGTACTTTTCCCATCGGGAAATGCCTAAAAGAAATGGGCACAAAAATGAAGTTCAACGCGGCGAGTGCTGCGGCGCGAGTTCCTCTTTGAGCCGATCCCAGTCCAGGCGATAGAGCACTTGGTTGTAGTCGTAGCGCGGGGTTGGATGCTCGTTGCCCGAAAAAGTATGGGAGTAAGTCCCCTCAAAGAAAACGAAACGCCCCCCTTCTTGATCCCAAAACGAATGAAGCTTGGGATTGTAGAACGAGTAGCGATCGTGGGTGAGGACTTTCTTGGCATGCAGCCACGGCCCTTCGAGGCCTTCCGATTCGGAAACATAAACTTCCCCGAGAACCGATGTCGCCTTGGCAGGTTTTGCATCGTGGTTGCGCGCGGATGGAGCGACGTGAAGTGCCGAGAAGAGGGCGATCCATTTTTTTCTGTAGGCATTCCATGCTACCGAGCCATTGTGCACGCGGATCGTTTCTCCCGTATCGACATCGACCGGCCACGGACTCGGGTCGCTGGGCAAGAGGACTCCGCGCTCGATGCCCGCTTGCCATTGCTCGGGCGTCGGTGCTGCGGTTCCCACTCGCCATCGCCAAACCAGTTTCCCATCCGCATCCCGATCCACAGGACCATCGGCCCAGTCGGCACCGGTTCGCAAACAGCTGTAACCTTCGTATTGCGACGTATCGCAATACGCGGTGGCCGCGACGCGCATCCACGGAAACGGCTGGCAGAAATAGATCCAATCCACTGGTGTTGTGTCCGAAGCTCCGTGCGAATGTCTGGCTTCGAGGGCTCGCATCGCATGCGATTGCGGTTCGGGAAAGAGGCGAGGCCGCACATCGGTGCTTTGCACGTGAATGAACTTTTCCGTTGCATCCTCCCACTCGGCGAATCCCCAGCGGTACGGTTCTAACGGCGGACGGATCTTCACGTAGCTACAAAGCATCCGCTCCCGCCCGTTTGCCTCCTTCACCGTCGTGACCGCCGTAATCCAAGTCGGTCCCTCGCCGGGCATCGTTGCCATCGCACGCGCGGTGCCTTGTTCGTCGACCCAGTACTTCGCATCGGCAAGCGGGTCGGAGCCAAACTGCGGGGCCGTAGCGTCGAGGGGCGTCGTCGCCCCCGTCATATGAAAACTACCGCCGATGGGATACTTCAAGACCGACGTATCTCCCCAAAACCAATAGCGACGACCTCGATACGCATTGGTCAACACACTATCGCAGCCGATCACCTCCGCACGCAGCAAGTCGCCTGGATCGTTCGGACTCTCAAGCAATCCCAATCGCCGACTATCCCGCAGCACATCCGCACCCGTTATCCGTCCGACCCGCTCGGCTAGATTCTTTCGCTCGATCGCAATCGTCGTGCGAGTTCCGGGCTTAATGATCACGCGTGTACCTGCAAAGCCAAAGCCATCCTTGGGAAACGCATAGCCGTGGCTTCGCACATGAAAGAAAACCTCCCGCCCCATCAGGTCCGGCTCATCGATCGCAACCCATCCTCGGTTGTCGGTAACGAACACCACATGATGGATCGTTTCCAACTCCACCATCGGAACGCCGTGTCCCGTCTGGGCATCGACCACACGGATGCCGAACCATCGACTCGGCTCCTGTGCGTGCAGACCGATCGCGTGCAACCCAATCAACAGCATCCATGCCATCCACTTCACAGACGTTGAGTCGAGCACCGAAAGAACATGTGTTTGCAATGGGAACCGCATAGCTTCAACTGCGAGAAACGGGTTTCAATCCAACGCGTTGCACCCCATCGCCAA
>JBKCUI010000181.1:0-2324 GCA_046318495.1 Pirellula sp.
GCTCAAGACAGGGTTCGCCGGAATTGACGCCGAAGGGCGATTCCTAAGATAATTGCCAGAATAGTTCGATGGACACCAAGTGGCGGATCGAGTGCCTGGACTTTTGGAAACTTTACTTGCCGCCGCTACCTTCTCGGTGGAGTTCGGTCCGATCCTAAGTCTCACGCAAAGGCGCGAATACGCAAAGAGGACCGCCATGTTGGTACTTCTTGTTGCACTGCGGATCCCAAAGGAGAAGGGCGAGCGATCCTTGGCACGTGGATTCTTCGCCCAGTCACTCGATGGTTCTGGATTGCACAGCATTGGGGCCTCCCGAACGGTCTTGCTTGCGTCCACGAGCGATCACTGCATTCGGATCACGCCTTCGGTTTTCCCCTTAGCGTCTTCGAGTCTTTGCGTGACCAGTCGCCCCTTCCATCTGCAGCGATCCGAATCGAATTTCTGGACGGCCCCGCTTGGAGTCTGGTATCATCCTGGGTGAGAAAATTCAGACCGAACAACAGGATGAACCAAAGCCCTCGGTCGACCGCGTTGACTTGCGTTGAGTCATCCCCTCGGGCTTGGTGATCGTACACGTTCGTCCGCTGAAAACCTTGATGGATGTCGATATGGAAAACACCCCAGACACAAAAGAATCGGAATATGCTGCGATTGGCTACAGAACCGCAGTCGTGCCGCTCATCGTGTATGTTGGAGCGGCGATCAGGAATTCAGGTAACATATTGACGGATTTGGCGCCTTGGATTTACCTCGGAATTACAGTGGTTTTATTGGCCTTGGCGCAGTCCTTTCAGCGAAGAAAACAAAAGGCATGGCCGTGGGGCATTTCGCTGACCGTAGGCTCTTGTATTGCGGCAATCGCAATTCTCGCGTCTATGGGGATCTCGGCTTTTCTTGTGCCGTCAGAATCCCCGTCCACTTGACGCCAGAATCGGCCGAACCATCCGATGAGCCCAGCCGGCGGATCGGGCAGTTTTTGAAATCAACATTATTTTGCCGCTGACGGGTTATCGGTGGCGTTCGGTCTGATCCTACGCCTCACGCAAAGACTCAAAGAAGATAGCCATGTTCGAAGTGCATCGTGAGAACTCTTTGTGGTGCCGGATTGTGCGTGCGATCGGAAACGTGCCGCATTCGCACCTCCTGATAACTCGGGGCGACAACCTTTGCGTCATCGCATCTTTGCGTGGTCCCTGTCGTGTGGCGTTGCTCTTCGTTCCCGGTAATGGAATCGTTTTGGTGCCCAGGTAGTTGGACTCTGTTCGTGCTCGGCGCAGCGGTTCTTGTGCTCGTAATCGATCGGCTCTTTCGTTTTACGGTATGGCGATTTCCTAGGCGACTCGCCGATTGCTCTGCTGGTTCCGTGGTCGATGCCACCCAGGTTCACGATCCTTCAGAGTGGAGATCCCAACCCGCTCGTGCATCGCGCAGGGAGGACTGTTACATTTGGTGCCTTCGACGATCGAGCACGAGCACCGTCCTATCGGACTGAGCACGAGCACGAGCACGAGCAAGCGGCCAGAGCAAAACCATCCACCGAAGTGTCCGATCGGTAGCGCTCGACCTCCGAGACGTTTTGGCGGCCTCACGGTGATGTCGAGCGTTATGTGTCCGAATGCATCCGGGGCAAGGCGCGATGAAGAGCGATGACAACACCTGAACACACGTTGGTTGGCATACACTTCGCGTTTGCCACGGGGCTGCATCGTTTCGTTGGTTGGCGTGGCGTCGCAATGGCCGGAGTCGCTTCGAATGTACCTGATTGGGATGGAATTCCAATGTTGTTTGACATGCAACGCTTCGAAAGCGGTCATCGAGTTTGGGGGCATTGCGTACTGTCGATTTTTCTGGCGTCATTGCTGTTAGGATTTTTCCAAATCCGTTGGGACTGGATAGGCTTCATCGCAAACAAGCTTCCTGCCGTGTTGCCAAAAAACGCAGCTGCAACCGCAACTCGAAACACGGAATGGGCTATCGGAGGCATCGGTGGTTTGGTTTTTGCGTCCATTGCAATGTGTGCACAGCTTTTGCACTTGCCGTGCGATATGGTTGTCTCAGGCGGTAACGGCCTTTCGGACTGGGCGATTCAACCGTGGTGGCCATTTTCCAGTGCCGCATATGTTTACCCCTTGATTCCATGGGGCGACATCGGTCCAACGGTGATTTTGATGTGTGGAATCATCGTTATCGCCAGACGCAACTCTCACTTGTCTCAAACATCTTGGCTTACAATCGTCGTGCTTTGCGCATACCTCGTTGTTCGCGGATGGGCTCGCGGTACATTGACTGTTTAGAGCGGGGCGATCTGGCGATCGGTGTAGATA
>JBKCUI010000182.1:0-4533 GCA_046318495.1 Pirellula sp.
CCCCGACTCCATGAACCATCGCGCCAAATGATCGAGCAACTCGGGATGCGACGGAGGCTCACCCAACACTCCAAAGTTCTCTGTCGTCGCGACCAACCCGCGTCCAAAGTGCCACCGCCAAATGCGATTGACGGCCACTCGCGCGGTCAGCGGGTGGTTGCCCTGCGTCAACCAGCGAGCCAACTCCAACCGTCCACTGCTGCGTTTGCTAAAGACCGGCTTGCTATTCGGATCCCGCATGACGGCAGGGAAGTTGCGTTCGATCCACTCCCCGAGCTGGCGGTGGTTGCCGCGAATATGGAGCGGCAGCCCATCCACCACCCCGCGATCGCAGACGCCCATGACCGCTGTCTCGTCGGCGGCCGCGCTTTCCATCAATCGCAATTCGGTCGCCGATTCGTGCAACGGTGCCAGAACCGCATCGTCCAACGCATGCTCCATCTTGGCAGGGATCGCCAAGAACCCGCTGGGGTCCTGCAACGCTTGTCGCGCGGATTCCAACCGCTCGTCCTCCAGACGCGTGGCCTGGGCATTCTCCTTCTTGAGCGTCTCCCAAGCCGCCGTCGCGGCCGAGAACAGCTCGCCATAGTGTTTCGCAATCCCGGCCACATCGCCGCTTTTCAGCATGGCATGCCACGGTTCGAAAAGCGGGTCTTCGCGGTGGAACTCGAGATGCTTGCGGCAATACGCCAACACCCTCGGATGCAGTCCGAGCGACCGACCCGCATCGGCGCATTGCGATAGCGTGGCATCGGGTGGCAAGCTCGCCGCAGTCGTCAAATACTCGACAGCCTGCGACCGGACACGCTCGCGCAGCGCTTGCATGGCTTGGCTCTTGCGAGCATTCCACTCTGCTTGCTTGGCCGCAATAGCGTCGTTGACGGTCTTTAGCGCCGCCAACTCGTCGCGATCGGCATAGGAGATTTCGTTCCAATGCTTGATCGCACCAAAGTTGCTATCGCCAAAAGTCTTGGTCCCGCGAAACATGGCGGCCAAGGCGTAGTAGTCTCGCTGCGCAATCGGATCGAATTTGTGATCGTGGCAGCGGGCGCACCCCAGAGTCATCCCGAGGAATGCTTTTCCAAGCGTATCGATCTGCTCGTCGATCGTGTCCATGATCAACTTTTCGCGATCGGGTTCGGCCAGCACTTTGGCTCCGAGAACCAAAAAGCCCGTTCCGGTGGTCGTCTCGCGATTGGCTCCCGGCAACAAATCCCCCGCAATTTGCTCCTCGATGAATCGATCGAAGGGTTTGTCCCGATTCATGGAATCGACCACGTAATCGCGATACCGCCATGCGTTGCCGTACGCGATGTTTTCGTCGAGCCCGTTGGAGTCGGCATAGCGCGCCACATCGAGCCAGTGCCGTCCGTAACGCACTCCGTACTGCGGCGAACTGAGCAAGCGATCGATGCAGCGATCGATCGCCCCCGGTGCAGTGTCTTGTTCAAAGTCAGCGATCTCTTGCTTCGTGGGGAGCAGACCGAGAAGATCGAGACTCATGCGACGCAGCAGGTCGCGCCGCGAGGCGGGTGGAGCGGGCTGCAGCCCCTGGCGTTCCAGTGCGTCCAACACGAACGCATCGATCGGGGTCTGCGGCCACTGCCCATCGCGCGGCGTGGGCACTATCGGATCGGCCAGTGGCTGCATCGACCAAAAGCGTCGGCCATCGTCGATGCTCATGCCGGTCAGAGCCGGGGCTCCGCGTTGAGGCTCTTCGAGACGTGGATCGATCGCACCGCGCTGCACCCAAGCTTCGAGAATAGCGACTTCTGAATCGGGCAATCGGCCGCTAGGAGGCATCTCCAGCTCGCGGTCTTGGTATCGGATAGCGCGGATGAGCAAACTCGTCTCGGGGTCGCCCGGCGCGAGACTGGCGCCGTGATCTCCGCCTCGCATCCAGCCCGGCTTGGAGTCCAGTCTCAACCCGCCTTGGGTCTCGCTCCCTGCATGGCACTCGTAGCATCGTTCGACCAAGATCGGCCGGACCTTCTGCTCAAACCACGCGACTTCGGCATCCGGCAGCGATTCTTGCGCGTGCCCGAGGGACGACCACGAGGCCCCGATCAAGACCATCGCTACGAACATCCCGTAGGGGCAACGAACTGCCGATGGATTCGCACAACTCAACATGGCAAGTCGCCTCGCGAACCGACACAGCGGCCGGGGAAGGGCAGGAGGGGGGGAGGGAAAGGAGGGCGACCAGTCGGCACCTCAACGCCGATCCGAAAACCCGAACCTTGATTGGCGCACGCCGAGGTTCTTGGATTCGCGAGAAAGGCTGGTCGCCGCCGTCCTGGACCTCTTTAGGATAACTGAAAGCGAACGGCCCGTCTGCATCGAGTCCAACCGAACCGGTGCGACGACCGCAACTTCCCTCCGTCCGCGAGCATGCGCCTTACGCCGGCTTGAAGAGGACTGCCATGACCACAAGCAACAAGATCGACAATCCGAAGATCACCAATCCCCAGCGCGTGCGACCTATGCGAATCATGGCAAACGCGATTCCGTTGGCGGCGATCCCGACCAGCGCTGTCACGGCAACGACCCAACTGGAACTCGCCGTTGCGAGATAATCGGCTTGCAAACGCACTGGCAAACTCGCGCTTTCGGCTACCAACCTCAAGGCTTGGCGAATCATGAAAACAGCCAAGGCCGCAAATCCGAGGAACGCGAGAACGGTGACCGCCATCGCAATCGCATCCAGTCGCTTGGAAGTGGAGGGCACTCGCTCCCCAGAGGGCGCGATCGGCTCGGTCGTGCTCGAAGGATCATACGGATTGGACATCGGAGACGTTTCGTTTCGATCTAAGTAAATACAAGTGTGTGGATAGGGTGGATCAGATGACTCGGAGGCAACGCGATGACCTCGAGTGCCGCGAACGAAGAGGATCGAATTCGAGCATGAATCGTCTCCAGTCTGATTGGCTCGACGTCGCGGCAGTAGCGTATCGCGCGATGCGGTTCCAGGCAAGTGATGCCACCAACTCGGCCACCTCCACCATGCATCCATCGCGAGTCCGTGTGTCGGCCGCGATTCCAAACGCCCTTCGGAAATCGCGATCAATCTTCCCAGCCGGGAAAGAAAGGGGTCTGCGATTCGGCTCGCTTCTTGGGCATCGGATCGCGGCGTTTGCGGCTGGCATGTTTGCGGACGACCTTGTTCGCTTCCAAGCGTGCCGCTTCGGTGGCGCGGATGTCGTAGATGCGCTGTTTGGCCTCGCGCACCGCCTGTTCGTGCTCGACGATCGGGCGCGGGTATTCGCGATCCAGCCGACATCCGTATCGCTCTTGGTCGTCGAGGCTCATGCGCCAAGGTTCGAACACATAGGGAGCGGGCACGTTGGCCAACTCCGGAACCCACTTGCGGATGAAATGCCCGTCGGGATCTTGATCGCGGGCTTGTTTCGTCGGCGAGTAGATGCGAATGGTGTTGATCCCGGTAACGCCGCTCTGCATCTGCATTTGTGGGTAATGAATCCCTGGCTCATAGTCGAGGAACTGCTTCGCGAGAAACAACGCCGGACGTCTCCAATGCAGCCACAGATGGTAACTGGCAAACGATACGAGCATGGCTCGCATGCGAAAGTTGATCCAGCGCGTTCGATGCAGCGATCGCATGCACGCATCGATCATCGGATAACCGGTCTGCCCGGCGCACCAGCGATCGAAACGCGCGTCATCAAACTCCTCTTCGCGCAGTCCGTCGTAGGCGCGGCACATATTTTCGAACTCGATCCGTGGTTCGTCTTCGAGCTTCTGCATGAAATGGCAATGCCACGACAATCGCGATTGATACGATCTCAAGGATGCCATGCGGTGGCGATCGCCCGCCGCTGCGGCATTTACCGATGAGTCCCGAGCCTGAAACTCGCCGCGCACCGCGCGATAGACTTGCCGAACCGAGATGCAGCCCCATGCCAAGTACGGACTCAGGCGACTGCAGGCCTTCTCTGCAGACAACGGGCTCGACATGGCCATGCGATACGCTCGACCGCGTTCCTTCAGAAAGGACTCGAGCAGCCGCATCGCTTCGGACACACCCCCTCGCTGCACTGAGGTCGATGCGAGGCTAGCTGGATCGAGTCCCAGCGCAGACGGGTTGGGTACCTGTTGCGATGCGATGTCTGCCGGCACTTGAATGCGCTCGGGAGTCGGTTCGATGGGCGCGCTCATGAAGCTTTGCCAGCGCTCGGCCCAACCGTTGCGATTGGAAAGCTTGCGAATCACCCCGGACTGCCGATATTCTTGCCAAGGGATGCCGCGCGCCCGCAGCCAATCGGCGACTTGTCGATCGCGTTGATACGTCCAATCGTTGCCGGTTTCTTGATGGCTGTGAACAGCGGCGATGGGAAAGCGGTCCACCAGCGACTGCAGCACGGACGTTATCTCCCCGGTGCGCACGCACAAGCGTCCGCCGAGTTGGGATAGAGCCTGTTGGAGTTCGTGCAAACTCTCCACGGCGAATTGAAAGTGGTGGACATCGGCATCGGGCGATTGCCAGAATCCGGGCTCGAAGACGAACAACGGCAG
>JBKCUI010000183.1:0-46424 GCA_046318495.1 Pirellula sp.
GTCGATTACGCTGCGAGCACCACCAACCCGGTCCTCTTCCCTCAACCGAACGGCACAGGCGCGTTGTATTCGCGATTGAGCATTCTTCAAATCGTTCCAACTGCTTCCTACCAACTCACCGACAAACTCTCCATCGGCTTCTCGCCGACCGCGACCATTTCCGACTTGCAACTCGATCCGTTCTTTGCCGCACCTCCAGGACCGGATGGCTACCCCAGCGCCGTCAACAGCCGAAACTTCTGGGGCTTGGGCTTCCAAGTCGGCGCGTACCTGAAGACCGATGCCTTCTGGAACTTTGGCTTCTCGTACAAGAGCCCTCAGTGGTTTGAAACCTTCGAATTCAACACCACCACCGGGTCCCCTGCCGTTCCGCAAACCCTCTCGGTCGATACGCAATTCCCAGCGATCTACAGCTTGGGCACGTCGTACACCGGTTTTGAACGCTGGATTTTTGGCTTCGACATGCGCTACATCGATTACGCCAGCACGGGCGTGTTCGGCGATCCGATCGGCTACACACCGCAGGGCGCCGCAACCGGTCTGGGATGGAAGAGTGTCTTCTCGTTCGCGAATGCACTGCAATACCAGTGGTCCAAATCGGTCTCGTTGCGAGCCGGTTACATGTACAACCAAAACCCGATCCCCGAGGCAGCCACCTCCGCCAACATCCAATCCTCGGCGTTGTATACCAACTCGATGTCACTCGGGGGGTCGATGAACATCACCCGCAACATGATTGCTCACGTTGCATGGGTACATAGTTTCGAACTCTCCAGCACCGGACAGCTCTTGACGCCCGCAGGCCCAATCCCAGGATCGGTGGTCCGTCTCACGCAAGAGAACGACGCCCTCGTGGGCGGTGTCACGGTGAAGTTCTAACGCACCGGGGATCAGCTCGGATATCGATCGACGCTCACAGCACTTCGCCGGGAACCTTTGCGGGCGAGCCACAAATCGCTCGCGATGCGAACAATCCGGACATCACCGCACCTTCGATCGATCCAGCCAAGCCCGTGTACGTCCAATCGCCGCACACGTAGACATTCTCAAAACCGCTAATGCCGTTGCGCAGCCGTGTCTTGGACGAGCCCGGTACGGCCAGGACATACCGTTCCGCCGGACTGATGTTGGCACGCCAGTACTGGGCTTGGAATCGACGCCAGCCAGGCCGTTCTTCCAAATCGGTCAATTGATTCCAGTCGATCCCAGTCACCCCGGCGATCGGAGGCGCAATCTTCGGAAACAGATGGGCGGCTCCTTGCTGGATCGCTTGCATGCCAATGATCCGAGCGCGCTCATCCTGCCGTTCCTCAAAGGTGTGATCGCTGTACGGAGCCATGGACTCAGGCTCCAGCATCGGTCCGCACAGATACGCCAGGTTCTTTGGCGTGTTGTTTTCCGGCCAATTCTCACGCGCGATCAAATGGCTAAAGTCCCCCCAAGTTTGCAGCGGGTCACTGTATCCGGTCATCAAGGCGCTCGGAATCGACCCGAGTGACGCGGCATCGGGTTTGAACCACAACTGCACTGCAATCGTCGGCGTCGTTTTCAACGCGGACATCATTTGGCTCCACTCCGGACTGGCGGCAATCAACTCCGAAGCGATATCCGTCAGCGGCGCGAGGCTCGTCCCCACGACCACCAAATCAAAGTCTCGCCCCTTTTGGAGCTCCAACGTCGCCACATCGTTCCAATCCGCCCACGGCGACTCGAGATCGACCTGCCGCGTTCGCAATTCTTCCCCTTGCACCAACTGCTCGTACAGCGGTCGCGAAGGCCAACAAGGCAGCCCTTGAACGTCCACCAACGGCTCGTACTCGCCAGGTGCTTTGAGTGTCGCTTGTTGCCCCACCAAGATGCTTTGCACCGACTTCTTGGAATCATCCAAACGCAGGTCGAGGATGCGATGAAAGAACTGAAACTTCACTCCCCGTTTTTTGAGAACCAGATAGAGCGGACCGAAGACCGTGTCCCCCATCCCGGCTTGCATCTCCCAAAAGATCGCTCCTTTGGAATGGAATATCAAGCAGATCAACTGCCGCATCGAAGTCCCGGCCTCGATGCAAGGCTGGTTGGGATCTCCCTGAGCATAGGCAAAGAAGTAATCGTGCCATCCCCGGACAGGGGCCGATCGCAACGAAATAGGGCTGGCTCCATGCTTTGCCAACCAGTCCACCCAATTGAGGTCGTTGATGCTATCCCATCCATGCAGCAACACGCCATCGACCAAACTGCCGAGCATTCCGGTGATCGTCAAATCGGCCAGAATCCAAATTCGCCTCAAGTCGTTGCTGAGACTCATCACATCGTCGAACAGGGTCTGCATCCATTTTCGAAATGTCTGAAGCAAGTGAATGAGCAATCGGTGATCGTCGAGCGCGTGTTGTGAAGGATCCGATGGCAAACCGCCGGCCACATGCGCTGCCATCTCCAGCGAGCGATGCGCAGGTACGTTCGCCCCGGCTGAGGGCGCATCCTCATGCTTCCAAAACTCTAACCCCTTCAATCGCTCCACGATCCACTGCTCGATGCCGATGGCATCCTTGGCAAGGGTGGAAATCGATGGCGCCACGTGCGATTGCAAGAATTGCAGCGCCCGATTCCAACAGTCCCAATCCGACGGCGGTGCAGTCGCATCCCCCGGCAATTGACGATTGCCGGTAATGGTCAACTGCCAATGGATCCATTGGTCGTTGACGTACTCTTCCCACACCACATCGCTCTTGGGCTTGAATGCGTCCTGCCACGTGGCCAGCGGTGCCGAAGGGGGACGCCCGAGCTCGGCATAGCAGCTCTGCATCACGGCGAAGGCGTTGTGATAAAAACCTCCCCACACATGAAGCCCGTGCTCTTCGATCCGATGGGCGATGTCGGCATTGCGACCGCTGGCTCCCTTGCCTCCCAAACGCCAACCCATCTGGTAGACGGTGATATCGTATTTTTGGTCCCAATCGGGAACGCTGGTCAGCGCGAAGGCGGTGCTTAAGGATGCGGTTCCGCCGCCGAGAATGGCGATCTTCGTGCGTGGGTTGGATGGTGCCATCGCTGGGACCTCGCGATTCGTGTACGTTGCAACTCAGTACGCAGACGCGCTTCAAAAGAAGCAGCCTGCGCATCGTAGCATATCCCGGACACGCCAAGCGACCGATCCTGCCGACGGGTCGCCACCCTCTATCTCGCTCTCTAACCTGGCCGGCGCTTTCGAGGTTTGCTCGACCCGCGTTTGGGTTTGCCAACACCTCGCTTGGATCGTCCCTCGACGCCGCTTCCCTTGCGACCGTCCGGCTTCGACTTCGCCCCTGGACGCCGCGCCAAAACCACTGGCTCGGCATGATGGGTGACTTTTTCCAGTCGGAACTCCAACTGCCGTCGCGCTAGATCCACTCTTTCGATTCGCACAATCAACTCGTCTCCCAAACGGAACCGAGAACCTGTACGGAACCCTTCCAACGTATGGGTGTCCCGATCGAAGCGGTACCGATCCTTGGGCAACCGCTCCACTGGAATCAATCCATCGACCGGAATCTCCACGCCGCGCACAGTCAATCCCGTGGGGCGCACTCCTGCCACGATCCCGGTCAGCATCTCGCCGATCTTCTTATCGAGATAATGCAGCAGTTTGACCCGGATCAACTCGCGTTCCGCATTCTCCGCAGTCTGTTCGGTCAAGCTGCAATGCTGGCCCAATCGTTCCAGCACTTCGGTGCTTTCGCGCGCGTTCTCGCCATCGATCAACTTCTGAACAATGCGATGCACCACCAAATCGGGATAGCGTCGAATCGGGCTGGTGAAGTGGCAGTAGTGCGACATATTGAGCGCATAGTGCCGCTCGAACTCGCATTGATAGACGGCTTTGGACATGCTCTTGAGGATGGCGTAGTTGACCGCATACTCGGTCGTCTTGCCTCGCACCGAATCGACGACGCGTTGGATCTCGTAACGGTCGAGCATATCCTCGGCTGGAATCCCCAACGCCCGCACAAACTCCGTGAGCCGTCGAACCTTCATTCGATCCGGCGGGGCATGCGCGCGTCGCAAATAGGGTAGCTTCAGCGCATCGAGCCAACTGGCGACGGCTTGATTGGCGGCCAACATGAACTCTTCGATGATCTGATGGCTCTCGGTGTTGATCACCACGTGCGCGCCGCGCACTTTGCCGATGCGATCCAAGTCGATCTTGACCTCGGGCAGAGATAGTTCCACCGAACCGTTCTTTTTTCGCAAGGCTCGCAGCATCATGGCCAGCGCATGCATATCCTCGACCAATCGAAAGATCTCGGGAGTCAAACGCTCGCGCCACGGCTCGCGATCCTCGAGGAATTGATCGATCTGTTCGTAGTTGAATCGGTACGCGTTGCGAATGACGCTGTTGAAGGTCTCGGTATGGATCAGCAATCCATCCGGCGTGTACTCCATGAAAACGGTTTTTGCCAACCGATTGCGATCCGGCTGCAACGAGGCCAGATGATTGCTGATGGTCTCCGGCAACATCGGGATGACGCGATCGGGCAAGTACACGCTGTTGCCCCGTTCGCGAGCTTCTTCATCGAGCGGGCTACCCTGCGGCACAAAGAACGCCACGTCGGCGATGTGCACTTGCAGTTCCCAGTTCCCTTTTTCGTTCTTGGTCAGCGAGATCGCGTCGTCGAAATCGCGTGCGTCGATCGGATCGATGGTCAACGTCGGCACGCGTGTCAAATCGCGGCGCCCCTCAGGAATCGTATTCTCATCAAAACGATCTGCGTGCAAGCGCGCATCCTCCAGCACGCTCTCGGGAAACTCCTCGGGCAATCCGAATTGATGAATCACGGCTTGCGTATCGACAGCCGGATTCTTGCTGCTCCCGAGGACCTTTAGGATGACCCCTTCTCCCGGCTGAAACTCATCGGGGAAGTGGACCAACTCGACGATGACTTTGTCGTTGTTCTCCAAGGGCAACCCGCGCACATCGCCAATGCTGATCGGATGCTCGAGCTTGGCTCCATCCAACCACACCCACGAACGGTTGTTCTCGGACTGATAGGTGCCAGAGAATTGCCGGCGCTTCCTCGCGACGACCTCCACGATGCGACCTTCCAATCGCCCGTGCCGATCGGGGCTTTGCAGTTCGACCTTCACCGAGTCGCCATCCATCGCGTTCTTGGCCATCCCCGCCGGGATGAAGATATCGGGCAACTCCACACCCGAACCGCGCGGGATCTCGACAAAGCCGTAATTCGCGGACGGTGCCATGCGATAGGTGCCGACGACTTCCTTTTGCGTGAGCTTGAGCCGCTTGGCACCCGCTGTCCTGCCATCCTCGGACGATGCTAACAACTTCTTGCGAGGTGCAGGCGTTTCCAAGATCGCCTCTTCCGCCGCGTCAGAATCGCGATCTATATCGCGAGACGTCGATGGGGATGACGTTGTGGTGTCGCTGGTCTGCGCTGCAGTGAATCGGCCTCGATCGGGCTTGGGCAGTTTTGGCCGGGAAGGCTTCGCAGAGGGCGCGGGCAACTGCACGATGTGGTTGGCGCCAAAAGCCAATCGGCCTTCGCGCACGAGCTTCTTGATCACGCGCCGCAGTTCGCGGTACTCGTCTTCTTCGAGATGCAATTGCTTGTGAAGCGAGCGCGGTTTACAAGGACGAAATTCAGGGGAGTGCGCCAGCGCCAATACGCGGTCGGTCAAAGATGGGGTATTCATGCCCTTTAGAATACCCCATCCCCACCCTTCGCAGAACGGTTGCAACGCTCTCCCGCCTGCGAGAATCTCCGGGATTCACGCAATGCGCGGGTCGTAGCGATTCCGCAACCAAACACGCTACAAGCCGTGGCCACCGGTGCTTTCAAACACGCCCGATGTCGCAGCCGGCGTCCCATCCAACGACTTGAGGTAGGCCACCAGATCCCGCAACTCGCGGCGAGACAGGTACTTCACCAAATCGATCGGCATGGAGGACAAACCTTCCCGCCGTCCCGTAATCGTATCGGCCGGAATGGTTTGCAACGCTCCTTGCGCATCGAGCAGAACCACATTCTCCTGGTCCTCGCTTTTGAGGATCCCGGAATAGATGCCACCATCTTCATCCTGCACGATGATGGTCTTGAACCCCTCGGCGATGTTAGCGTTGGGGGCGACGATGGCTTCCAGCAAGTACTCGTGCATCTTCTTTGTTCCGATCTCGGAAAGATTCGGACCGACTTCGCCCCCCGTCACTCCGACCTTGTGGCAGCGAACGCACGACAAGGATGCTTTGGTAAAGAACAGGAGCTTGCCCGCGGCAACGTCTCCCCCTTCCATGCTGTCGGCATAGTACTGCACGGGCTGCTCTGACCGCGAAGCCTCAAGCTGCATCACATACGCCTTCCAAGCATTCCGCTTGGCTTCCGGCAACGCTTGCTCGAGCGCTTCGAACGCATTCAGCCTCGCATCGGCTGGAATGCGTTTTGCGATGTAGTCGTCATAGGCGGTGGTCACCAGTTCGCCGCGAGCTTTCGACTCGGGCAATTGGGCCAGCACATCCCAAGCGGCTTGCCGCTCGATCGGAACTTGAGAACGCAACCCGATGGTCACCGCGGACAAGGCGCGATCGGGATCGAGCTTGGATGCGGTCTTGAGCGCTGCCACGCGGATCTCCGCGGCGGGATCTTTCAAGGCCGATTCCAACAACCCTCGCACTTGATCGGGCGCGATGTTGGCCAATGCGACCAAGGCCGCAGCCCGGCGCGCGGGAGTATTTTTGGTGTCGCGATAACTGGCCGCTACCAGTTCATCGATCCCCTTGATGTCGTAGCGCGCTCCGACTTCGAGGAAACGATCTCGCACCGCTTCGGGGGCCGCTGCCAAGGCTTCCAAGTTCGATTTCAAGGCGGTGACGGCAGGCTCGGGATCGCGCTTTTCGAGTGGCAAGTAACGATTGAGCACACGGTCATTCAATCCGGGCTCGCCCCACTTGCCGAGCATCTCAAGCGCCTCGATCCGAGCTTTCGGATCGGCATTGGCATTGGCCGCGAAGCTGGCCAGTCGCGCTGCATGCACGCTCTGTCCCAATCGGAAATTCGCATTGAGAACCCGTCGGACGACCGCATCGTCATTGGGAACACCTACGATCCGATCGGCCAGCAACGGCAATAACGAATGCAACTCGGGCACATCATGGATGCCGCGAATGGCTTCGCGCGAGACCGCCAGCGATTCATCGGCCACAAAGTTTCCGATGCCTGCGTGCTTGAGTTTGCGCAATGCCACCACTGCAGCCAACCGTACCGATGCGTTCGCGTTCTGCGACAGTCCCGCTACCTTGGAGACGTCCTTGATCCCCGTGAGGGCCATGATCGTGCTGTGCCGCAATACCGGATCGCGATCGGCGTTGGCTTCGATGACTTTCAAGACTTGCGGCAGCAGCGCATCGAGCTTCAATCGCTCGACGGCCAAGCATGCAGCAGCCGTCACCACGGCCGATTCGGACTCGAGCCCATGACGGACCGCCGCCACCACGGTGTCCCTGAGCTTGGCTTCGAGCGATCGGTAACGCAAGCTATCCCCAAGGGTATCGAGCGCCCGAGCGGCGATTTGTTCATCCGAATCGTTGACCAAACCGGCCAACGCCAAAACGGGGGCTTCCGGAACGACGTCCTTCTCGGCGATGTATCCCGTTCGAAGAGGCAATTGTCGGAGCGTTTGTCCTACCCCCCAGATGCCGTGCAGCCGCGCCAGCGTCCCGGCATCGCTTTTGGTCGCGACTCGGACCAACACGTCGTTCGCTCCGCGCTTGGCCAATTCCCATTGGGCCAATTGGCGTATCCGCCTATCCGGATGAGCGAGTAGATGCTCCAACTCGTCGGCATTGCGATCGGACACTCCGGACGCGAGCATCGTACGGGTTTCTTTAACCATCCAGGCGTCGACCGTTTCTGGATTGGAGAACCGATAGATGCGGCCTTTGTTCTCGCCGTTCCAACCGTTCACCCAGTCGGCCACGTACAGTCCGCCATCGGGGCCGAACTCCGCGTCTGTGGCCAAAATGTTCCAAATGAATTCTTCGTTGGTGACAACCTTGAACCCAGCCCCGTTAGGCTCCATGCGAATGCGACGGATGCCGCTGTTGGAAGCTTGACCTCGAAAGTCCACCAAGAAGAAGGAATTGCGGAACGAATCGTCGAGTCCGGTGCCGGGGTAACAGACCAATCCGGAAGGTCCATCGCTGAGATTCATGATCGGCGGCACGATGTAGGCTGGGCTGTTCTCGTCGTACGGGTACCAGACGCGCTCGCGATTGAAGGGACCGCGGTCGGGGATGTACTGATACATCATTCGCCAGCCCGAATCGCCACCGCGAACGACGTGCACCCAACGGGCGCGGTCCCCCGAGTCGGAGTTGTTATCGCCGGTGAACAGATTGCCGTAATCGTCAAATGCCAACTCTTGAGGATTGCGTAGCCCGACCGCAAACAGCTCCAGTCGCGACCCATCGGGCTCTACGCGAAACACCGCGCCGCTCTCGGGATCGGCGAATACGCCATTGGGAGTCTCCACATGGTAGCCCCGGTCACCGATCGAAAAGTAAATCCGTCCATCGGGACCATTGACCAACCCGTGCATGTCGTGGCCACGGAACGCAACGCGGACACCAAAGCCACGGGCGACCGACGTCTTCTCATCGGCGACGCCATCGCCGTCTTTGTCGACCAACCACCACAGGTGTGGGATGTTGGTGTAGAAGACTTTGCCATCGCGGACCAATGCTCCCGCGCCGGTTCCTTCTTCGAGGCCGTTGAAGCCCGATGCGAAGACGCTGGCGGTATCCGCGACAAAGTCCCCGTCGCGGTCGACCAGCAGCCGGATCAAGTCATCTTTGCTTTCGTAGTCAGCGACTTTGTTGCCCAGCAATCGCTTGTGATAATCGATACGATCCTGGACGGTCATGGCTTGGAGGTCGGCTTGCAACCACGTCTCATCGTGCGAGCGGTTGTCGGTGACGCCAACCCCTTGGCGATACGACTCGCAGACGTAGACGCGGCCTTGACCATCGATGGTGAAGGCCACCGGATTACCGACCATCGGCTCGGCGGCGAACAGTTCTGTCTTCCAGCCGGCAGGTTTTTTGAAACTCGAGATGGCGCTTTGCGCATCGCCGGAGGCTGCTGCCAAGGTCGGCACTTCCGGGGTTGGACGTTTCGTATCGGAGCTCTGCGCCAAGAGCGATCCGCTGTTGGCGGCGCACAGCGTCAGGGCAGCGAGGACGGAAACGCGCGAGCGACGGGTGAATGGACGAAGGGGGGATACTGACGGCATAGAGGTTGGCGACCGTTCAAAAGGACAGGAAATTTCAGAGCGTATCATATCGGGTTTCACGCCCTCGTTAAGACGAAAAGAGATGACGGCGTCCCGCGATCGCGAACCCCAGCGGCGGCGAAAAATGCGCAGCGGCTGGCTGCAACGCGGAAACGGCGAAGGAACCGTGAATTTGTGAGGGATGCAACCGTCATCCCTCGCTTCCCGGCCGTGCAATCGATACAACGAGCCGTTCGTCCCGCCGCCCGCCCGTCGGTAGCGCAACGTTGTTTCTCACCCCATGGAGAATGCTATGTCCGGTTCGATTCCTCGCCGCGCGTTTCAGACGATGGCAGCACAGGCCGCCGTGATGGCGACGCAATGGTCGCGCTTTGCGCATGGCGCTTGGAGCGACGCTCCGACGATGGAGTTGGGCAGCATGGTGGGCGAAGTCACTTCGGACACGGCGGTGCTCTGGTGTCGCACCGACCAACCCGCATCGCTTCTGATCGAATGGGAGACCGAGACGGCTGCGCGATCCGTGGGAGGCAGTGCAGTTGGACGCACCGAGTCTCTCAACGATGGAACGTGCCATTCATGGTTGCGAGGATTGCCAGCCGGTGAGCGGATCGGTTATCGCGTTGCGGCCCGCAATGCTTCGGGTGCGCAGAGCGATTGGTTGACCGGTTCGTTCACCACGAGCAGCGATTCCAACGACGATGTCTTCTTTGCATGGTCGGGGGATACGGCAGGCCAAGGCTTCGGCATCAACCTCGAATGGGGTGGGATGCGGATCTACGATGCGATCGCACAGTTGCAACCTCAGTTCTTTGTTCATAGCGGAGACATGATCTACGCAGACAACCCGATTCCAGCGGAGATCGCCCTCGCCGACGGCAGCTTGTGGAAGAACGTGGTGACCGAGGCCAAATCGCATGCGGCCAGCACCTTGCAAGACTTCCGAGGCAACTACCAATACAACTTGATGGACGCATGCATGCGCCGCTTTCACAGCCTAGTGCCTCTTTACGTGCAGTGGGACGATCATGAAACGACCAACAACTGGTATCCGCAACAAGCCTTGCGAAATCGCCGGGACGCAGCCGCGTACGATGCGATCGAGACGGCGCGGGAGTTGTCGGGCCGGGCCAAACAAGCGTTCTTCGAATACACTCCGATCCGTCCGATGCCATCGGGGGAGCGACGCATTTATCGCAAGATCGCTCGAGGCCCGAGGCTAGATTTGTTTGTGCTCGATTTTCGAACCTATCGCGGGCCGAACACCGAGAATCGACAGACGATGCTTGACGACGGTTCGGCCATCCTGGGAGCGGAGCAGTTGCAATGGCTCAAGCAATCCTTGCTCGAGAGCCGCGCGACGTGGAAAGTCCTTTGCTGCGACATGCCGATCGGAGTCATCATCGGAGACGGCATGGAAGGCAAACCGCTTTACGAAGCGGTCGCGAACGGTGACTCGGGCGCGCCGTCGGGGCGAGAGTTAGAGATCGCGGAGTTGCTGCGATGGATGCATGCCAACGACATACGCAACACGGTCTGGATTACGGCGGACATCCATTATGCGGCAGCCCATCATTACGATCCCAAGCGGGCAGAGAAAGCGGGGGCGTTCAAGCCGTTTTGGGAGTTTGTGGCGGGTCCGCTGCATGCTGGGACGTTTGGTCCGAACGAGCTGGATGGGACGTTTGGCCCGGAGGTGAAATTTCAATGGGCACCCGCGAAGGGAACCAAGTTGCCATTAGCGCCGAGTGCTGGCATGCAATCGTTTGGGACGATACGGATCGATGGCCGCACAGGAAGTTTGAAGGCTGAGTTTCGAGGACTCGATGGCCAAGTGCTGCCCAACGGAACGATCGAGTTAGCCCCCGAGTAAGGGCAGAATTCCTACGCCCGTAGCCATCCCGTGGCGTGCAGTGCCGCGTTGGACCTCACCACGCAGCTTGCTGCGACGGGCCACCACGTGGCTTGCCCACGCGGGGCCTTGATCGAAACCAGACTCCGCAAAGCCACGCGCATTCGCCACCACGTGGCTCGCCCACGTGGGGCGATGATCAGGACATTTGCGACGACGTTTGGCGTCTCCATTCCGATCACCATCCGACGGGGACAAGCCCCGCCGTGATGCCCAGCGCGGCGCCGACACGGTCTGGTTGCGATTGGCGTTCGACGGGGACAAGCCCCATCGAAACGAAAACCACGCCGCGTTAGACAGCCAAACGATCATCGTGGAGACGATGATCGTTGGAACTATTCCCCTTCGATGCGGGCGTCGCTAAGGCGTTACGCTTCCGCGAGAGGCCTTTACTGTCCCTTCTTTTCCAACGCTTTACCGATGAACTTGGTCAAGCCTGGACCGCGCAGTTCGCGAGATGTCCCGACGATCTCTCCGGTATCGCCGTCCACCAGCAATACAAACGGGATCGCATTCACATCGTGCTGCATCCCAATCGCGGTCCGCCATCCCTTGCCCTCATACACTTGCGGCCATGGCAATTCGTTTTCGTTCAAGAAGTCATGCAACTTGGCTTCCATACCGGCGTTGTCAAAGTTGATGCCAAGGATCTCGAAGCCTTTGTCATGCCACTCGGCATATGCTTCTTTCATGTGGGGAATCTCACCGATGCACGGACCACACCATGTCGCCCAAAAATCCAACATCACGAGCTTGCCCGAGAACGACCCCGGGAACTCCAACTCGCTGCCGTCGAGCGCCGTCGCTTTGAACTCCAATGCCTTTTTGCCCAATCGCAAATCGGGCGGCGGTGGCATCACCGGCAAGCTTTCGCTGGACTTCGATAGCCACAGCTTGCCCTCTTCGAGCTTGATCTCGTACGTCGTGCCAGTGAAGTTAAATGCTTTCCCAAGGGATACCATTTCGTAATTGCTGCTTTGTCGACCATCGCGGTTTCGATCCAGCCACAATCCCGCTCGGGCATCCGGTTCGCCCGCGATGAACGTCTTGAACTCTTCATCGTCGAGCTTCACGGTGTACTCGCTGCCGAAGTCGGCGTAGTACAACACCACATCCTTGAGCTGAGGTCGATTCGGATCGTTGGGATCGAAACGATACAAATTGATCTGCCCCAAGCGATCGCCCCCCAGATCGATCTTGGCATCGCCTGTGTACATCGTCATCTCGCCTTGCTTTTGCGCCGCCCATTTGGGAGTTGGGTCGTTGGTGTAGTCACCATCGCCGTTCGTGTCCACGAACAAGCGAGCGTCCCCTTCTTCAGGCTCTTCCAAGATGTAGCCCCATTGCTTGCCGTTGAACTCAAGCTTGCCATAACGAGGCGACTTCAAATCTGCTGGCGGTACCTTCACCTTGTCCGCTTCGTCGCTCAGAGTGCTTCGTATCGGTCGATACCCTCCCACCCGTTGCGTCACTCCACTCGCCAAAAACTCGGATGGTATCTCCATCCGATCGTCCGGAGTTGCCATCAACAAGCCGGCCAACAACGTCCACAACATCGAGCTATCCTCGCCATACAAGAAACCAACCTGAATTCATAAACGACGCTCGGGAAAGATTGCTTTCCACAGAGGCGATCTAAGCAGTGTAATGGATGCGATTCACCATTGCCAACGGTAGTAGTTCAGCCAAGCAACGACATCCGGCGATGTTCCCTGAATCGCGCACGAACCACGAACGCCCACCGACTGCGGACAAATCGCACTTGGCCATGCATGCCTAACACATTTGCAAGAAGACCGTTGGGTCGTGAGGTTCAAGGGCGATGCGCGTTCGCCATCACGGAGTGCAAAACGAGGAGCCCTCCGATCATCGCGAAGCAGCGTTCGTGCCATAGGCCAATCACCTTGGGGCTAGCGTTCGATACGAATGCGGTTTCCCGACTTGGAGACTTGCAGACCCTCAAGGGTAGCCAAGCCGTGTTTGTCGACCGTCACGCTACCGCTTTGAATCGTTTCCTTTCCTTCCCGATTGCTCCATCGCAAGCTTTCGCCTGGCCGGGGATGAAACCCTTGCAGACGTCGTGGAGTCAGATTCACCGTGCATGACGATTTTGGACATTTGGCGGCCAATTGAACCGTCATCTCCCAAGCCTGCTCGGTGTCGACGATGTTCTCGGTTTCCCAATACAAATACATATTGATACCCCCGGTAGAGTCGCCATCGTCGGGACTCCCGTTGCCAAGGTTCCCATCCAAACTGCAACGAGTGAATGCAGGCAGGCTTTGACGTACGCGGAGTTGGAGCGGGTTGATTTGTTGTTCCAAACTCTTAGGCATCACAGCCCGTTGATTGTGTTCGTTCTGGCCCCAGACGAACAAGTGCGGACGTTTGGTTTCTTGCAAAGCCTTGACGAACTCAGTGGCTTGCTCCCATCCGATTCCCGAATCGTTCTTGCCGTTGGCAAAAGTGATGAACGGCGTTTCGCGTTCGGGATACCGACGGAGAAAGGCTGCGTCATTGAAGTATTCCCAAGCGAGCGAGCCATCTTCAAAAAGAACCTTCCATTCCTGTTCGCCATATACGGCTGCATAACTGGCTTTGAATCTGGGAGACAGCTCCGGTACGTGCACCCCTACCCAACTGACCGCCCAAGCGAACTGATCGGGATGGCGGAGCGCCATCATCGGCGCGCCGGATCCGCCCATGGAGTTGCCGGCGACAAAGGTTTGTTCCGGATCGAGCTGCCATTTCCGAATGGCCCAATCGGTGAGCGATAGCAATCGGCGCTGCGTATAGGGATAGACCTTGTACTTTTTCCAATTCGCTTCCGTTTTCGCTCGAATGCCCAACAGTTCGTGATACCCGGTCCACCAGTCGTAGGGATCTTGATTGGGTGCCAACAGCACCGCTCCCCGCTCAGCATTAAACCACCACCCATACCCACCCCACGGGCTTCCTCCCCAGCAGTGCAAATGCAACCCGAGCGAGGTCGGGCGCTCCCGGCCGGAGGGGATAGCCACCAACAGATCATTGGGCATGTTTTCACGATTGGCATTCGGTGGCGCATCCCATTTCACGTAGTATTGCAACGTGGGATGAACTTTGACGAATTGGAATTCGTCCCGTTTCTCCTCCGATTGCAATACGGGTGTCCCCATGCCGGGCACTTCGGCGATGGCGGATTGAATCGCATTTCCAGGCCCGATGGCGATGTTCTCGACTCCATTCTCCACGACCGTGACTGCGTAAAAAGCGGTCGAGGACTGAGTGAGTTGCGGGTTGTGCACATACAGACCCGTACCCGGTGTCAAAGGGGGCTTCCCCTCTTCGATCACGTATCGCAGCGCTGGCTCTTTGTCGGCGGTATTGCGATCGGTCGACCACAAACTGCGATTCCAGCAACTCAGCGTGTCGGTTTCACCAACAGATTGAAGGCCTTTCACACTGGTGATCGGGCGATCCGAGCGGTAGATGCGATACGTCGTGGTGGGCGGTTTCTGCTTGAACTCCTTGAGCAGTTTGCGAACGTCACCGACCGTGGTGGAGGGATCGGTCAATTGCGGCTTGGGCTCTCGCCATGTCAAAAATGTTTGACCGTCGCGGTGGATGGCAACCAATTCGGTCGGTTGCGAAGCAATCGAATCGATCGGAGTGCAACCGATCGCCATGATCGAAAAAACCGTCGCACAGCATGCCAAGCACCTGACTGCGCCTACCGATTTCATGAAGCAAGCCAGCAAGCGAAGATTGATCATGGTTAACAACGCGATTCAAACTATTTTGTTTTCGGATCGAAACATCACCTTGGTGTGACACAACCGACCATTGTATCAGATCCGGTCCATTTCTCCGAACGGACCATGGAGCACCTCGAACTCGCGAAAGCCACGCGATCTACGCCCGATTCGATCGCAGGCAAGAAACGAGGGGGGAACCTGTTGTGCGCGGGCACAGGCCCTCGGGCGATGGGCATGATATGGCCATGTTGCCGATGCGACGCAGACCGGCGCTAGGCCAGCTACTGATTCGGATTCCATTCGGGGAACTTTTCCAACTGCTGCTTGAGCGCCGCCCGCGCGCGGTTTAACCGCGACCGCACTGTACCTATCGAAATGTTTAGAACCTCTGCGATGTCTTCATAAGCCAAGTCCTCCATCTCGCGCAAGACCAAAATGCTGCGATGATCTTCGCTGAGCAACGCCAAGGCGGCATGGACCAATTGCACGTCTTCGGTCTTGGAGATCCTCAAATCGGGAGCATCCCCTTCGAAGGCTGGCTCCGCACCCGACTTCTCACGGACTTCGTCGAGCGACATATGGCCTTTGTTGCGACGGCGGCGCGCCAAGGCAAAGTTGAAGGCGATGCGATAGAGCCACGTGAAGAAGCGGCTATTGCGTTGAAAGGTATCGAGCTTGAGATACGCTTGGATGAACGCTTCCTGGACGACGTCTTCGGCTTCGTCGGCGCTGCCTACGATGCTGATCATGGCCGTGTAGAGCCGGTCTTGATATCGCAATACCAAGGTCTCAAAGGCTGAACTCCGTCCAGCCAGCGCCGACTGAATCAAATCGTCTTCGTCGTTCACTCGCAGTCGGAATTCCAAGAAAAGGGAGGAGCGTTCTGTTTGGCCAACAGAGGCGGCTGGCCCGTCGGGTCGCATGCGGATCGCGTACCCCCGAGTCTCCGTCTTTGCATCGCCCATCCGCAATCAAAAGATCCCATTCGCTCGGCGAATCCCCCTTAGGCGGATCGGCGGCAGAAATAGGACCGATAGATTTCGGATTGTCGGATTGCCAAATCTGCCACAATCGTCGATGCCGCAATGGCATTTGTCAATCAAGCCTTTGCGTTCGAATCCTGCTTTTAACGAAGCTCCCCTGCAGAATCCGTCCCGACCGCTCCCGGCGCGGCGGGCAGCTTTTTGCCACCGCTCCCTTCCCGAGGCTATTCGTACCGCAACGCGTCGATCGGATCGAGCCGGCTAGCCCGCCACGCTGGATAAAACCCAAACCCGACCCCAACGCAGGCGGAAAAGATCAAACTGATGATGGCGGCTAAGTGATTGATGATGATTGGCCAATCCCTGCCGGAAGAAATGGCATTGATGGCCATCGTCAAAGTCACCGACCCGAACATCCCCAGCGCCACCCCGATCGCCCCTCCCACCAAAGACAAAACCATCGCTTCGACCAAGAACTGCATCAAAATGTCTTTCGGCCTCGCGCCGACGGCCATCCGGATCCCGATCTCGCGAGTGCGTTCCGTCACCGATACCAGCATGATGTTCATGATCCCGACTCCCCCCACGACAAGCGATATGCCGGCGATCGAAGCCAGCATGGCCGTGAGCGTGCCGGTAACGATGCCAAACGCGCTGGCGATCTCCGTGGTATTGGCGACTTCAAAGTCCGGTGGCTGCCCCATGGCGATGCGATGCCGATCCCTCATGATCGATCGGATCTCTTGTTCGGCGACTCCCATCAGTTCGGTCGATTTGGCCGAAGCCAGCGCCACGTCGACGTTGCTGAAGTTGCTCCCTTGCAATCGCTTGCGCACCGTGGTGTAAGGCATCAGCACCACGTCGTCTTGATCGTCGCCGACGATGTTCGCCCCTTTGCTGGCAAGAACGCCGACGATTTCAAAGGGGATGTTCTTGATGCGAACCGACTGGCCGATCGGGTTGGCAGTCTGAAAGAGCTTCTTGCTGACGGTCGCGCCGATCACGCAAATTTTGTTGGCGTTGTTGATATCGCCATCGCCAAAGAAGTTGCCGGCGGACATCTGCCAGTTGCGCACCAACAGATAATCGGCACCCACGCCAACCAACTCGCGCGGTCGCCAGTTGTTGTTGCCGCTGATGACTTGTCCCACTGCCCCGACGATAGGACTGGCGGCCAGAATACTCGGGCACTCTTTAGAAATGGCTTGAACGTCCGCCGCGGTCAGCGAAGGAATCTGCCCCGATCGGGCTCCGCGAGCCTGCCGGCTTCCCGGTGCCACGACGATGACGTTGGTGCCCAAATTGCGAAATTCGCCTTGGACCAACTCACTCGCCGAGGTTCCGATAGAAACCATGGCCGTGACGGCTGCAATGCCGATCACCACCCCGAGGATGGTCAGCCCAGCCCGCATCTTGTTCTTGGCCAACGCGGCGATCGCGATGCGAAAGGTATTCATGATCGACACGGCACATCTTCTCCCAACAAGACCGACAGTCCGCCAACAACGTCCCATCACCAAAGCCGACGCGAAGCATCCCGCAAACAATCCTCGCGCCCCTCAGCTCCTGCTTTGCAGGATGGCAGCTAGTCTAACCCAGCCGATGGAAAACGCAGACCTGAATCGGCAAATCCCGTTGTAAGTCGCCCCAATCGCGAGCGCCCCGCAACGAACTTCCTCGGCCTCCATCAAATGGCTTCCCGAACTTCTGCGTCCCCCCGCCGATCCATCCCACAGCGTCCAAAGGACGCAGGCTTACCTTTAAAGCCACCCTGAAGGCAAAAAAAGATCCCGAAGTTTGCTTTCGTTCTTGAAACGCGATCCAAATGTGGATACGTTAGCAAGCCTTGTGGGTTTCCTGCGGTCAGTTCCGTTCCAAACGAGCGCCTGCGACGTCACCGGGGCCGACGCTTGCTCCTCACCACCCCCGATTCGGGTGGATTTCCAACCGACCGCGCGGTTCCCCCCCCTCCTGCTCTCCCTCATGTTTCACTCCTCGAAACGCCTCAGGATCGATTTGCATGAAATCTCCACTCCATGTACTGGCTCGGGGTCTGTTGGCTCAGAGTCTCTTTGCTCAGAGTCTCTTTGCTCAGGGTTCTTTCTCTAGGGCAATCCCCGCCTTCTGTCTGCTATGGCTTCTTGGCAGCGTTCTCCCATGCGGACTTCCCACCGCATGGGGGGCCGATGAAGCGGCCGGGGGCGGCGCGCAAGTCATCCACGGCGAAGTCGATTTGACGCTGCCGGATCTGAACAAAGCTACGTTCTTTGGCGGAGTACCCGGACCAGTATTGCTCTACATCGGATTGGGCATCTGCGTCGCGGGGCTGATCTTTGGCATTCGGATCTACGGCCAACTCCGGTCGATGGATGTGCATGAAAGCATGCTGGAAGTCTCGGAGCTGATCTACGAGACATGCAAAACCTATTTGATCACGCAAGGTAAATTCCTCGCTGTGCTGTGGGCCATCATCGCCGTCGTCATCGTGCTGTACTTCGGTTGGCTCGAGGGCAAGGACCCCACGATGGTCGGTATCATCGTCCTGTTTAGCATCATCGGCATCCTCGGCAGCTACTTGGTGGCGTGGTTTGGGATCCGCGTGAACACCTTCGCCAACTCGCGGACCGCACACGCCAGCTTGCTAGGGCTGCCCTATCCGGTGTACGCGATCCCTCTCAAGGCCGGGATGAGCATCGGCATGATGCTGATCAGCGTCGAACTGTTGATGATGCTCTGCATCATGCTCTTTTTGCCTAACAGCTACGCAGGAGCCTGCTTCATCGGCTTCGCTATCGGCGAAAGCCTCGGTGCGGCCGCATTGCGCATCGCCGGTGGGATTTTCACCAAGATCGCGGACATCGGTTCGGACTTGATGAAGATCGAATTCAAGATCAAAGAGGACGATGCCCGCAACCCGGGCGTGATCGCCGACTGCACCGGGGACAACGCCGGGGATTCCGTCGGCCCGAGCGCTGACGGATTTGAGACCTACGGCGTGACCGGGGTGGCCTTGATCACCTTTATTCTCTTGGCGATCAACGAAAAATCCGCCGGGGCCGATTATCAACAGATCCAAGTCCAATTGCTGGTATGGCTGTTCGTCATGCGAGCCATGATGATCGTGTCGTCGGTGGCAGCGTACTATTTGAACGAACGCTGGACGAAATCGCAGTATGGGACCGCGAGCAAGATGGATTTCGAACATCCATTGACCCGATTGGTCTGGGTTACGAGCGTCATCTCCATCGCCGTCACCTACCTCATCTCGTGGGCCTTGATCCCGAATCTGCATGGCAGCAGCAACCTATGGTGGCAACTGTCGACCATCATCTCGTGCGGCACGCTCGCCGGGGCAGTCATTCCAGAGTTGGTGAAAGTCTTTACTTCGACGTCGTCCAAACACGTTCGCGAAGTGGTCACTTCCAGCGAAGAAGGCGGACCATCGCTGAACATTCTGTCCGGGTTGGTGGCTGGAAACTTTTCCTGCTTGTGGTTGGGATTCAGCATCACCGGTTTGATGGCGGTCGCGTATTGGATCTCCCTGATGGGTGGCGTGGCAGGCTTAGATGGATTCATGTACGCAAAAGAAGTCTTTGCATTCGGTTTGGTGGCGTTTGGATTCCTCGGGATGGGACCGGTGACCATTGCGGTCGACTCCTACGGCCCGGTCACCGACAACGCCCAAAGCGTCTACGAACTGTCCCTCATTGAAGATGTCCCCAACATCCAATCCCAGCTCAAATCGAAATACAACTTTGACGCGAATTTTGCCACGGCCAAGCATTTGCTCGAAGAGAACGACGGAGCTGGGAACACGTTCAAAGCGACCGCCAAACCGGTATTGATCGGGACGGCGGTGGTCGGCGCCACGACGATGATTTTCTCAATCATCATGTCGCTGACCCACGGCTTGACCCAGGATCTCGAGAAGTTGTCGTTGCTGCATGCTCCGTTTGTGCTTGGCTTGATCAGCGGTGGTGCCATCATCTACTGGTTCACCGGTGCATCCACGCAAGCCGTCACTACCGGCGCGTATCGCGCGGTCGAATTCATCAAGCGGAACATCAAGCTTGATGGCACGACCAAAGCCAGCGTCGAGGATAGCAAGAAAGTCGTGGCCATCTGCACGCGATTCGCCCAAGTCGGAATGTTCAACATCTTCCTGGCGGTCTTCTTCGTGACGCTCGGATTAGCATTCGTAGAACCCTATTACTTCATCGGATACTTGTTCTCGATCGCGATCTTCGGACTTTATCAAGCCATCTTCATGGCCAACGCCGGGGGCGCTTGGGACAACGCCAAGAAGATCGTGGAAGTCGAGCTGCAGATGAAGGGAACACCGCTGCACGACGCGACGGTGGTCGGCGATACCGTCGGCGATCCGTTCAAGGACACTTCGAGCGTGGCACTCAATCCGGTCATCAAGTTCTCCACTTTATTCGGATTGTTGGCCGTGGCCCTGGCACAGAAGATCCGGGATCCGAATGGCCCCAACGGTGCCAATGGCGATACCATCGCCTTGGCATGTGCCATTTTGTTCTTGGCGATCGCCACGTTCTTCTTGTGGAACTCGTTCTACGGAATGCGCATTCGCAAGACGGTGGAATAGCGGAGACGCGTCCACGGCGATTCATCGAAGCGGAACGGCTCAGCCCTATCCTCGCGGAACGGCGTGAGCCCTAAAGATAGCGGAACGGCGTAAGCCGTCCGGTGTGATGAGGGAACACGTCGATGGCGGCATTCCAGGTGAACCGAAGGATGAGCGCCAGACCGGAGGCCTTACGGCCTGCCGCTAAGATTGCGCTAGGATCTCCCTCCGCCGAAGGCCACTCGCCTTTACGCAATAATCTTTTCCACCACCGTACCGTACACATCGGTCAACCGGAAATTGCGACCGGCATAGCGATACGTCAGTTCCTCATGATTCAGCCCTAGCAAATGCAAAATCGTCGCGTGCCAATCGTGAATATGGCATTTGTCTTCGACCGCTTCGCGCCCGATCTCATCCGTCGATCCATAGCTTAATCCTCCACGGACCCCACCCCCGGCCATCCAAGTGGTATAGCCCTTGTGATTGTGATCGCGGCCATCGCCGTTTTGTGCATCGGGCGTTCGGCCGAACTCGCCACCCCAAATGACCAACGTATCTTCCAGAAGCCCGCGCTGCTTGAGATCGGTCAACAAGCCCGCGATGGGTTGATCGATTTCGCGGCACTTGTCGGGCAACTGCGTTCGTAATCGCTGGTGATGGTCCCAATTGCCGTGGCTGAGTTCGACAAACCGCACGCCAGCTTCGATCATGCGGCGAGCCATCAAACACTGCTTGCCAAAGCCATCGGTGCTGCCCAAGCCGATGCCGTACATCTCCAATGTTGCCGGGGATTCCTCCGAGATGTCGAGCACCTTGGGCAGCCCTTCTTGCATCCGGAAAGCCAACTCATAGGACTCGATAATCCCTTCGATAGCCGGATCCGAACTGTCTTGTTGCATCGCTTCGCGATTGAGCTGTTGGATCAAATCGATCTGCGAACGTTGTGTTTCCCGTCCGTAGCGCGGGTTGGTCAGATCGGGTAAAGCCGGACCGCGGGCGGCTTCTCGGGCCATGCCAGCCCGCGGTCCTTGAGGTCGTCCTACCTTCGTGCCTTGATAGATGGCCGGCAGGAATGCGCTGCCATAGTTCTGCGCATTGTTGGCAGGTGGATTCAGGGCGATGAAGCCGGGCAAGTTCTCATTCTCGGTTCCCAGTCCGTACAAGGTCCAGGCGCCGAGCGATGGGCGCACGAACTGCGCGTTGCCGGTATGCATTTGAGTCATCGCGCGAGGATGAATCGGCTGATCGCAGTGCATGGAGCGGATCAAGCACATGTCGTCGGCGTGCTTGCCGATCTCTGGCAGCAGCTCCGAGATCCAGAGCCCGCTTTCACCTCGGCGTTGGAACTCCCACGGCGAGGGCATCAAACGGCCACCACCGCGCCCGCTAGCCGCACCGGCCGACTCCGCGAGTTTTGGTTTGTAGTCAAACGTATCCAAATGAGAAGGACCGCCTTGCATGCACAAAAAGATCACGCGTTTGGCTTTGCCTGGAAAGTGCGGTGCTTTGGGCGCCAACGGATGGGCTGGACCAGCGCCCGACTCATCGGCTCGCGCACGCTGTTGCCACATGGCGGTCAATCCTGCAAACGCTAGGTAACCAAAGCCCGCCGAGGCGTGCTGCAGGATATGACGTCGATTGAACTGGTTCATATAGTCACCGTGAATGCCTGCGATGCAATCGAGCCTCGTAGCGGGGCTCGCGCGTCATCGCGCTATTGGATGAGGTTGATGGGTTGAGAATTCCGTGTGCTTGCGCCGTCGTGACGCAACGTTGGTAAACAGCCTATGCAGAAGCTTGGAACGCGACCGCATCATCGCAAGATGCGAAACTCTGCGGAACAGAACAACGACTGGCACAATCGGCTCGTCCACTGAAAGAGCTGTTCGTCTTGCTTGATGTTGCCGTTGGATTGAGCGGTACCCTTGTTCTTCGAGCGCACTTCGCGTTCAAACGATTTCTTCACGGCCGCCAGTTCGTTCTTGGTAGGCTCGCGGCCATACACCCATTGAAATGCGTGGACCATGCGTTGCGTGGGGTCTTTCGAAGACTGCAGCACGCGCCGAGCCAGTGCATCGCTTAGTTCGAGAACGAACGGATGGTTGAGCATGTAGAGCGCTTGCTCGGCGGTATGCGATACCTCGCGTTGTCCGACGACCAAATTCGGTTCGGCGAAATCGAAGACATCCAAGGCCCGCGGCAACGTGTTGCGAGCGACCGGCAGATAGACCGAACGATGGTAGTCGGGCAATTCGAAGATGTTCGTGGCCGGATTGCGACCTGCGAGACGCGCCATGGGCATCGGCGTGGGGCGCGTTGGTGCCGGTCCTCCTACCGCCATCACCAATTGAGGCGGCAATGAGATCGGGCCATTGGGCCCCATCGCGACCGAGACCGAACCGGCTAGCGCGGAACCTTGGGGTGGCTTGGGATCGAGCTGTTGGCTGATGGCCAACATCGCATCGCGAATCGATTCGGCTTCGAGTCGTTTGACGTTGCCCCGTGCAATCCAAAGGTTTTCCGGATCGGTTGCCAATCGCTCGGCATCGCAATGGGTCGACAATCGATAGACGCGCGAGGTGGCGATGGTGCGTATCAAGTGCTTCATCGACCAATCATGCTCCATGAAATCCACGGCAAGCGCGTCGAGCAATTCCGGATGGGTTGGAGCGGGACCGGAGACACCGAAGTTATCGGGTTCGCGCACGAGGCCTTGTCCGATCAAGTGTTGCCAGACGCGGTTTGCCATGACGCGAGCGGTGAGAGGATTGTGTTTGGAAGTCAGCCAGCGGGCCAATTCGAGTCTTCCCGAAGACTTCGAAGGTAGTTTCGGAGTTTCGTCGCACAGCACCGAGACGAAGCCGCGCGGGACTTCTTGGGCTGGCTGGTCGATTTCACCGCGTACGAGCACGCGAGCGTTGCGAGGTGCATCTCGGTCTTGAACACCCATGCAGAACGATTTCGGTTTGCCGTTCGCATCGTAGGCCCCGATCCTCGCGTTGAGTTGCGCGACCATCTGGTCGAGGATATTGGCGTTCAACAGCGGATTGCCGTTGCCGTTATTGGGTGGTTGCCCCGTGCGCTGGGCTCGGCGGGCTTCGACCAGTTGCTCCTGGCGCGATTGCAGTTCTTTCTTGAGCTCCGCCAGTTCGGTTGCTGTGATCGGGGACTCGGCAGGCCGAGCATCCGGAACGGGGAGCAGAATCCAATCGGACGGTTGACGGTTGCGGAGACTACGAGTCCCCCCGTAAAGGGTCTGCGTGCTTTGAAAGATACCGGCAAGCGCGTAGTAGTCTGATTGCGGGATGGGATCGAATTTGTGGTCATGGCAACGAGCGCATCCGACGGAAAGCCCGAGCACCACGCGCGTCGTCGTATCGATCTGTTCATCCACCAGATCGGCTGCGAATTGACGCGGGTTTTGTTCCGTGAGCGATTTGGGGCCAATCGCCAAAAATCCCGTGGCGATCAAATGCTCGTTCCACTCCGCATCGTTTTTGATGGGCAGCAAATCCCCTGCGATTTGCTCGATTAAGAAGCGATCATAGGGCTTGTCCGATTGAAAGGAACGGATGACATAATCCCGATATCGCCAGGCATTGGGATAGCTCCATTCCGCCTCGCGGCCACTCGATTCGGCGTACCTGGCCACATCCAACCAATGGCGTCCCCAGCGCTCCCCGTATTGGGGGCTATCCAGCAGCGCATCGACCAACTCCGCAACGGCAGCGTCGGGATCGCGTGGGTACTGTTCCAGAAAGCGAGACCGCTGCGCATCGGTAGGGGGCAATCCCGCCAAATCAAAGGTGAGCCGTCGTAGGATTTGATGCGCTTCGGCGATGGGTACCGGCGTGACGCTGTGCTGTTTCCATGAAGCAGCCACCCAACGATCGATTGCGGTGCGGTTCCAGTCGCGCGCCATTTCGTCGGATGGCAGGTTGGGAGGATCGCGTGGAACGGGTGGCTGGAATGACCAAAAGCTGCGACCTTGTTGAATGTCCTCGGCGGTCACGTTGGCGTTCACCACGACCCCTTCGTGGACGCGTGGATCGGGGGCTCCCATTTCAATCCACGCTTTAAAGTCCTCCAAGATCCGCGCGGGCAATCGACCGCTGGGAGGCATCTTGTAGTCGACGTAGTTGATCGCGTTCCACAGCACGCTCGCATCGAGATCACCGGGAACGATCGCCGGTCCCGATTCACCGCCGGCGAGCAAGGCTTCGCGATGATCGACTCCCAGACCACCTCGAAACGACTGTCCATCGGCGGAGTGGCAGCGGTAGCAATGTTCGACGAGGACCGGGCGAATCCTCGTCTCAAAGAATTGCACTTGTTCGGGAGTCAGTCTCCCCGCATCTTGCGAAGCATCGGGCTCCGTTTGAGCCATCAACATCGGCGATACAATCATCCAGGCAGCCAACACGGGCAACGAGGCTTTCGAGCATCGCATAGCTACCATCGCGCAATTCCAAACCATGATGCAGGGGACTTCGTGAGAAAGTTCGAATGGGAACCGACGAAAACGACCGTGGCAACAGCGAACGCCTACGCTCAGTTGCCATCGCCTTGAGGTCGACGCGGCGGGACGCCTTGTCCACCTGATCCTTCGCGTTCGGGACGGTTGGGCATGGCACGCCCCTGCATGCGCTTCATGGCAGCTTCGGCTTCGGCTTTGTCGATCGCTTCATCGCCGTTTTGATCGATCATGGAGAGTCGCTCGCGCATCGGCGGAGGGATCTCATCCCCGGTTAACTTGCCATCCCCATTCGCATCGCGAGTCTCGAACATACGGGCCATGGCAGCAGGTGCCATACGCCCATTGGGTCCCATCGCATTGGCCATCGCATTGAGTGCTGGGCCAGGCTCGGGTCGCAGTTCTTCGGTGCTCAAAACGCCGTCGCCGTTCTTGTCCAGTTTCATCAGGGACTTGGAAGCATTTTCAATTTCGCTCTGAGAGAGCTGGCCATCTTCGTCGACGTCGAGGGCTTTCATCAACGGCAGGTTGCGAAACATCATCCCGAGCCCCCGTTCGACCGCTTCGGGGCGAGGCATATCGCGAAGACCGGGAGCACCTTCGCGAGGCGCAGGAGCCCCCCCATTGGGCCGTCGCAACGTCCCGGGCTCGCGTTTGGGGCGATTGTCGTCTTGGGCGAACGCAACCGTGGGAACGGCGAATGCGATTGCCAATGCCAGGGAAGCAATGTGTTTCATCGAAATGCTCATGGATCGTCTAGAAGGATTGCTACGGATGCGGCGCGGACCGATCGGTCCGGCACCTGGAGACGAACCCGGCGGAGTCCTACGGGTTACGCCCAGGTCGTCGAAAGGGATACCGATGCGGCGACCACGCCATCCACATGAAAAAATCTCTTTTTTGTGGGAGACTCCTTTCTGTCAGGTTTTTGCTTAGGATTGCAGCAGCAAGCGGCTGGTGTGGGACCGGTTGCTACGGCATTCGGGCGGCTGGAGCGAGGATGGAAGCGACAAACCGCATGGGGGACGACTGAGGATGGCGGAAACGGATATCAACGCGAACGATTCATCGGCGTCCGCGCCCGCAACAGGCTCGGATCGCATGCCTACCGATGCTCCATGGAGCCACGACTTCGATGCGATGCGGGAACGGCTCGAGCGGATCGTAGCCTTTCGGATGGCTCCGAGCATGAATCCGAGACTGGATCCGGCCGATGTGGTGCAGGAGTCCTTTTTTGAAGTTCAACGGCGCTGGCACGAGTACCAGCGCGACCCATCGATTCCATTTTTTGTTTGGGTGCGCCAGCGTGTCTTGCAAACCATGATCGATATGCAGCGCGGGCATTTTCGCGCCAAACGGAGCGTGCATCGCGAACAGAACATGGCGGATGCTCTGGTTGGCTTCTCAACCAGCATGTCGCTAGCCCATTGGTTGATGGACGATATCACTTCGCCCAGCCAAGCAGCCATTCGGCGCGAGGAGCGCGAGCAATTGCAATCGGCGTTGGATGCCATGAACGAAACCGATCGCGAGATCTTGGCCATGCGGCACTTCGAGCACTTGTCGAATGCAGAAGCAGCCCATGCGTTAGGGCTCTCTCCGACAGCGGCCAGCAATCGCTATGTTCGCGCGGCAGCCAAGTTGGCGGAATTGCTACAGCGCTTTCAACGGGGGACAACTTCATGAATGCACCTCCGGACACGATCCCATCCGACTCCTCCTCCTCTTCGTCCGATGCCGAACGCCATCCTGTCGAAGTGCTGGCCGAGGAATTCTCCGAGCGATTGCGGCGAGGCGAAACGCCGAGCATCGAAGCCTATGCCTCGCAATACCCCGAACACGCCGAGTTGATTCGAACGATCTTTCCTTCGCTGGCCGTGGTCGAACGATGGAGCGGCGCCGACTCCGAACCGCCTCGCCGTCGAAAATCGCGCGCGATGATCCCTGAGCATTCGCATTTCGGCGATTTCCAAATCCTTCGGACCCTAGGGATGGGTGGCATGGGCATCGTGTACGAAGCCTTGCAACGGTCGCTTCAGCGCCGCGTCGCGCTCAAAGTGATCCAGCCCATGGCTTCCGAAAAAGCCAACCACCGTCTGCGATTTCGTCGCGAAGCCGAAGCGGCAGCCAGCTTGCACCATACCCATATCGTGCCGATCTTTGGCATCGGCGAAGACCATGGGCTGCAGTACTACGCGATGCAACTGATCCGAGGGGTGACGTTGCAGCATGTGATCCTGGCGCTGCGCGATCAACTGTTAGGCGCCGAGGCGTCGATGGAATCCCCGCCCGATTGCGATGGCCGCGCACCATCCACCGGCGACCAGCGGTCCGAAGCTCAGTTCGATGCGCGTGACGCTGCGTTGCGATTGCTGCAGCCCTCTGCGCACTGGCATACCGTCGGCCAACGGCCACTCGAGCATCCTTTACCAGGCCACCTCGCCGCGTCCGACAATCCGCGGACCTTGGCCATGGACGAGAACCCCACTCTTACCAAAACGCCATTGCCATCCTCGAGAAGAGCGTTGAGCCATACGACCGAGCCCAGCCTTGCAGACGCGCCTGCCGCCCCAATCAGCACCCAGAGTTACACTTCGGTCGACGCTGGAGACTTTCGTCTATCCCCGCAGCGTTCCAGCCCATCCACCGAACAGCCTGACGCCACCGATCATGCTTCCGATTCGCAACACGCCGCGAATCGCCCGCCCTCCGATCGCGTCGCACTCCCGCGTCATTACTATCGCAATATCTGCCGATGGATGGCCAACGTAGCCAGCGCGCTGGAGCACGCGCATCAGCTAGGCGTGTTGCATCGCGACATCAAGCCTTCCAATCTGCTGATCGATGCCGAAGGGATCATCTGGGTCACCGATTTCGGGCTGGCCAAACGCGCGAACGTCGACGATGCCACGCAAGCTGGCGAAGTGCTGGGAACGCTGCGTTACATGGCTCCAGAACAGATTGTTGGAGGCGGGGATCACCGCATGGATTTGTATGGACTGGGACTGACACTCTTTGAATTGGCCACGTTGCGCCCAGCCATCGCATCGCCCAAGGCTCGATTGCTCGACCCGCAATCCCATTCGGATGTCGCGTTCACGTCGCACGAACGCCGAACGATTCCCAAAGACCTGCAAACGATCATCCTCAAGGCGTGCGCGTACCAACCCAGCGACCGCTATGCAACCGCCGGTGATTTGGAACTGGATCTGCGTCGTTTCCTGGATGACTTGCCCATCGCAGCACGACCTATCGGACCGATGGAATCGGCAGCCCGCTGGGCCCGCCGCAATCCCTTGATCGCAATACTGGCAGGTTGCATCGCGACGTTGTTTCTGGCCATGTCCGGAATGCTCGCGGTATGGAATCGCCAACAACAGTACTCACTCCATCGTATCGGTGAGGAGTACCAACGGGCCGAGTTTCACTTGAGGAAAACCACCGAAGCCCTCGCTCGCGCCGAAACCGAACGGCAGCGCGCGGAACTGAACATGACCATGGCCCTGGAAGCATTCGATACGATCACTTCCAACATCGCTTCGCGCGGTCATGCCTTTGGCGATTTGTCGGCGTTCGACGAACCGATCGCACCGTTGGATGCTGCCTCGTTGTCCGAAGCCTCGCTATCCAGCGCCGACATCGATCTGCTGCAAGCCATCGAAGGCTTCTTTCTCCGATTTGCCGAGGAGAACGAAGCGGACCTGGGACTGGAACATGCGACCGCCCGGCGCCGCGTCGGCGAGATTCAACATAAACTCGGACGGCTCGATGCAGCCGTTGCATCGCTGGAACAAGCCTTGAAGGATCTAACCCAACTCGAGTCGCGGACAGAGGCCTCCAGCGATTCGATCGATTCGAGTGTGTTGATCGCAGATATGGCGACGCGCCAAGAGTTGATCGAGGTCTATCAAAAGCGGGGCCAAGCGCCAAAGGCCCTGGCTCTCTTCGCGGGCACACGACGCTGGCTAGACGAACACGCTTCGTTTCGAGATTCCGAGGAGGGTCAATACGAGTTTGCCAAACTGCTCGGCAGCATGGCGTCGACAGGCTCTCGCTTCTCCAGCGATCGCAGGCGCCGTCCTGGAAGCGGCCCAACACCGTTTCCGCTGGCCAATCGTCCCAATCCTGGGACCGCAGAGGCATTCCCGCCAATTCTGTTGGCCCGATTCCAACGCGAGATGGAGCTGTGCAATCAAGCTCTTGAGTTATTGCAAGGCCTGCGTGCGTCGCATCCGGACGTAGCAATGTATCGATTGACGATGTCGCGAACCTATCGCGAGCGGGCCCGCGTGCATCGCCAACTCAACGACATCGACGCTGCCGATCGAGACTTGGAAATGGCAATAGAGCTTTTGCAACAACTCGCGGACGAACCATCCCATTCGTTGCTGCTCAAGTTCGAATTGGCGGAAACGCTCGGCACTCCCATCGCGGAACGCGAGATCGACGCAAAACGAGCGGAGACCGCACTCAAGCTATGCGACGAAGTGCTGGCCAAGGACCCGCAAGCACCAGAAGCCCTGGCGCTACGCGCCTCTCTGCTGGCGAGGCTGGCATGGACCATGCCGATGCCGATGGGACCAGGTCGTGGAGAATGGGCGCTCAAGGCACTCAATCAAGCCATCGACATCCAAAGGCAGTTGGTCGAACGATACCCCAACGTTCCGGTCTATGCGATGGCATTGTTGCAATCCTACGTGCAGCGCGCGGAGACCCTGGCATTCTTGCGACGATTTGACAAAGCGTTGGAATCCCTCGATGAAGCCGAAGCGATGAGCCAGCAGTTAGCCACCGCCCGCATCGCACCGACCTTGATCAAAGCCACCGTGGAGCGATTGCACGAACGGCGCAAAGGTCTAGAGGCTCGCAAAGAAGGAAAGGCCATCGCAAAATAGCTAAGCAACGCTTGATGCCGAGCCAGAGCCCACGGAAGTTTCTGAACAAAATGCTGCACCGAAGTGCTTGATCGATTCCGGGCAAGGGCCACTTTGGTTGGCGCATCAAGGCGATGGCAACAAGTTCAAGCCGGCAACCGGACTGCGAGGCAAATAGATCTGGGTTTCGTCTTTGATCTCGTCGATCGAGTCGCTGACGCGGTATTGAAAGTCCGAATCCTGAAAGAGCAGATTGGTTTGCGGATCGGAGTACTCGATACGGGTTACCAATTCGAAACCGCTGGGTTGCCCTTGGCGATCTTTCCCCCGTTCAAAGTACTCGATCATGTACGGAAAGTACGGCAGTTTCGCCGAGCGACTCAGGGTCAATCGGGCTTCTGCGGGGAGATTCGGATGGCTGTCACCCAGCACGCTGTTGCTGTCATCCAAGGGCGTGTTGCCGGCGATGCGAGTCGGCTCGGTGCGGAGTCTGCCGACCAGTTGCCAAACTTCGTTCCCTCCTAGTTTTCCACCGACGGCTTTGTACCAGTTGTAGCGGTGATAGAGCGAACGGAGCAGTTCAGATTGACCTCCGATGGCCATCAACAGATTGACCTCTGGCCGCGAATCGGTGTACTGCAATGCGTTCGGAATGCTTTGAAGGACTTGATCGAGGATAACGCGGCGAGGCGGGCTGTCGCTACCCAGTTGCGTCCACATCATCCGTCCGTCGGAGACTTGCAAAAGATCAAAGCTCGTTTCTCCGACCGCCACCCGCACGCTATGGCGAAAGCGACGGAAGCGACCCGCGTTGATGGCTTCGGATTTGAAGTCCCCCAACAGCACTACTTGTTGGCCGTGCGTCTTGCTCGTTTGCTGGATCTTGCACGCTACCGAAGGTCCCCAAACAGCTTGCCGAACGGCTGCTAGAACCAACTGGTTCGGGTCGGTGGTCACTACGGTGATGTCGGATGCAGCCCCAGAGGCGGTGGCCGATTTGGCGTCGGTACGCATCCGATCCGATTGTGGGCGCGAGGCAGGGGAAGCGGCGTTGTTGGCATCCGAGGGCTGACTTGGCGATGCGTCGGTAGCGCGAGATGCCGCCGGCGTCATGCTTTGCGATTGGGAGAGGAGGCGATCCAATCGCAAGCGATTCAGGTCGGTTCCGTTGCCTGCCGCGAGGAAAATGCCGATCCCGAGGGCCAACACACACAAAAGCAGGATGAGCGTGCTGGTTATGCGGGAAATGATGGCATTGGAATTCCGTTTCTCCATGGGCAAGTTATACCGGTTTTGTCAAAGAAAACAAAAGCGCCGTGCCGAACATAGCTTCAGGACGCGCCTCAAATTCCGCTTTTGAGGCCCCTGATGGATTTGCAGACGCAAGGCTCGCGCCGCGCGGCATTGTAGGATCCCAGGTTGAATGAAGTCCAGGTGGAAAGAGTCGGTCGCATTTGCCTAGCAGCGAAGCTGGCTGGACCCAATACATTCCAAGGGGAATCGCATGAAAAAGGTAAGGTTTTTAGGCGTGATGGCCGCATTGGGTTTGGCTGCACCAAGCTTGGGAGGCGAGCCCGCCATTCGACACAATATGCCGCCAGCCGCACGATTGGCTGAGCCGGGCCCCATGGTCGGGGGACCTGGACCTGGCGTGTTGGCACCGGAAACGATTCCCGTGCCCAACTACGGAGCTCCCGCTCCGACGACCCAGATCCTGTTCAATCAACCGCAATCGATGAAGATCGCCTACGACGTGGTGGGCGATGGATCCTTCACCAGCGATTGCTTGATCGTTCCCGGCCGCTTGGAGTTCGCCCAAGGGGGCATCTACCGGCTGAAGCTGACCGACATCCAAGGCCGCGAAGGAGTCGAACTGTATCCAACCGTGGAAGTGGGTTATGCCAATCCGCGCACGGCAGCCTACTTGGCTCACAACGCCATCTCGATTCAGTTCACCGAAGAGGATTTGGACCAAGCCCTCTCCGGAAACTTCGTGACCAAAGTCATCTACTTGCCCGATCCTGAGTTCCAAGGTGAAGTCATCTCCGGGATCGACACCCTGGTCAGCACGCGATTGGAGCCAGGTTTGGATCCGATCATCGAAGCCGACCGTCGCGGATCGATCTTGGCCATCGTCCGATTGGGGAACAAGGACATCGAACTGACCGCTTCCGCTTTTGCCAATGGCGGCGGCCAAGTTCCCGGCGGATACATGATGGGCCCAGGCGGACTGTGCGGTCCCGATGGTCGCCCCATCGATCCAGCCTCGGTTCCACCGAACATGGTGGCCGGTGTGACAGCACCTCAATACGGGATGACCTACAGCGGTACCCCGATTGGATTGCCCGGACCTCCTCACATTCCATTGGGACATCCAGCAGGTCTGCAACAGCACGTGATGCGCAACAAGACGCACATGCACATTCCGGACCCTGTTGAAAAGATGAAGATCACGGTTCAACAACAACCTGGTCAAAGCTATCCGACTCCTCCGAGCCACATCAAGATCCGCGAGCAGAACATCCATCCTGGATATCCTGCAGGTCGACCTGGCCAATACCATGCCAGCCGACCGGTTCCAGCGAATCTGTATGGCGGAGCGACCGGACCTGGACCTGGCATGCCAGCAGGAGCTCCAGGCAGCTATGGACCCAACGGCGAGTATTGCCCGCCGACCGTCCGATAGTTTCCTGACGAGCGCCGCGACGTAGCACGCTCGGCACCGAAGCGATCTCTCGAGGTTGCAACGGGAGCGTGCTACCGATTGGATCAGCAATAGTCCCGGAATCCCTGGGACTATTTTCTTATCGCCAGCCCATGAGAACCGCCATGCTCCATCGAATCTCTTTTCCGACGATGCTTCTCGGATGGATTGCCATGATCGCGATCTGCGCGATTGCAGTGCTGTTCAATGGCATCGCTCTTGGGCAAGGCCCCGCAGGGTTCGGCAGTCGCACCGGGGTTGCCAGCCGTGGCTTGCATGCCATGCTCGATGACGACATGCCTCCTGGCGTGATCGGCTCGATCCAACTTCAGAACAAACCGTTTCTCCGGGGGGCTTGGCAAGCCGTCGAGGTCCGCGGTCCGAAAGGCGTGCGGTTCAACTTTGCCGAAGCCGGGCAGTTCGCTCCGGACATGCCCACACCTGCCCGCGTTGGATTGCTGGTTGGAGCGGTCTATCGTCTTCGCATGACCGGCATCGAAGGCGAAGAAGAACTCGAACTGTTTCCCACCATCGAAGTCATCGATCGGACGTGCCCACCCGCTGAACGCGAGCATCGGTTCCCGATTCCCATCGAGATCGACGAAGCCGACATCGCGGATGCAGTGCGAGGCGAAATGGTTCTCAAAGTAATCTATCTCGAAGACTCCGAAGCTGCCGAGCCGGTGGACACAGCGGGCAAGCCGCAACGCGTGCTCGATATCCGACCAGAACAAAACGCACTCCGCACCGCGGATCAATTGGGACGCCCCGTAGCCATTCTTCGGATGGGTTCGCGCGTGCCGCATGTCACTGAGGGTCAAGATTGGATCGAGTTCCTCTACGGGTGCCCGCCTTGGACCACCCTGAAACCGATCCCCAATAAAGACATGCTGATCCAGGAAGGGCGCTGGCCCGTGACCGCCAATTCCGGTTCCATCACTGACCGACGTTAAGAGAATCCAAAGCATGAAGCGACAGTCGCGTCCTATCGGGTTGGCCTACGCTGCGGTGTGGTTCCTCGGAGCCATGACCGGGTGCCAATCCGGTCCCGGCGGTATAGCCACTCCTTCGATGTTCAGCCAACAATCGTTGGCCGAACGCCGCGAGAGCGCCGCCCAACAACCGATGGCCCGATCCAAGATGGTGGCCGCGCCCGGAGATCTCTCGGCAGCAGCTGCACCTGCCGCCGCAGCGAGCATGCCCGGCATCGCGTTGGCATCCTATCAAGAAGGACTGCCTGCGCCGGGACGTCCCATGCCAAGCATGCCGAACATGGCCCCGGCGATGCCCCAGCCCACCCCGATGCCTCAAATGCGGCCCAACGCCGTGCCCGAAAGCTACAGCGTGCCGCGCGAGCCGATCGGCCAAGCGCCTTCCTACGTGAATCCTGCGGCCCCATCGGTCGGCTCGCCTTACCAAAACGCATCGCATGGTCGCATTCTCGGCGCATTGCATGGCAACACTCCGGCACCTGCCCAACACGGCGCTGGACAATGCGCTTGCTGCACTCCTGGTAAAGCCTATCGGCCCTTGTTCCCGCACAAAAACGCGATGCTCCCGGGCGCGTGTCCACCGGGACCTGCCCCCGTCGATGCTTCGTGCCAGCCATGCGCAACCGAATGCATCCCCGAAGCCCGTTGCATCGACCCTCAAGAGTACATTTACGACGGCGGTGATCGCGATCCGCAAGTCCGCCTCCGCGAGGACATGAGCCAAGTTGGATTGGATCCCGAAGACACAGTCATCCAATACACGACCAAAACCGGCATCACCGAAGTGCAAGCGGGTTGCCGCGTGGCGATCTACGCCCCGCGGTTCGGAGCCGTTCGCAAACGGACCGGCGTCCTGACCTCGGATCTGGCCCTACGCCCTCAAGCCGCCATCCTACCGCACGGACCAGGCATGCTTCGCGAACAAATGCCACCGGTCAATGTGATGCAACCGATCAAACCCGTCAGCAAAGACACCGTCCGCGTCGTGGAAGCCTTTCGCGAACGCCAACGGCCCTTGCCCTCGGAACTCGTGCTGCCCATGGGTGTGTTGAGCGATGCGTTCAAACCCTATGAAGACCTCGACATCATCCGCAATGGCGATTTGCGAGGAACCGATCCAGCGAAACTCGCGCTGGCCGCTGCCGCAGCTCGCATCTGGACCAACATCGATCAACTGCAAGTCATCATCGACGGGCAAGATGCCGTCGTCGTGACCGACTTGAAGCAACCTCGCGAGTACACGCTCTACGAGTACAAAGGCGCTCGCGTCCGAATCTGCAAAGTCGCATCCGAGAACATCGCCAACCCCGGCGACACCATCTCGTTCACCATCCGCTACGACAACGTCGGCGATCAACCGGTTTCCAATCTGGTCGTAACCGACTCGTTGTCGCCTCGGCTGGAGTATGTCGACGCCACCCAGCAATCGAGCTTGCCAGCTCAGTTCTCGACCACTCCCAACGAAGTGGGGTCCTCCATCCTGCGATGGGAGATCAATCAAGAACTCAAGCCGGGCGAAGGTGGATTCGTGCGATTCGATACGAAAGTCCGCTAACCGTAGCGAATGCGAGAGGGCTAGATCGATTGCATGAGCGACTTGGCTCTTGCAATCAGCTCTTTCGCAGTAGCTTCATCTGGAGCTTCTGCGATCAACCGCACGATCGGTTCGGTGTTGCTGGCTCGCAGCAACAGCCAACCATCGCTCCAATCCAATCGGATGCCGTCGTCGGTGCTGATCGAATCGGACTGCATCGACGATTGCAATTGATCGATGGAAGCCAAGAGTTTCTCTTTGGACAGCGTCATTTTGTCCTTGATCATGACCATCCGCGGCAGCCGATCGACCAGTTTGGAGATCGATTGTCCGGTAGCGGCCATCAGATCGAGGACTTGGGCCATGCCGACAAAGCTATCGCGAATCAGGCCGACACGAGGATCGATCGGCCCGCCGCTGCCTTCACCTCCGTAGAGCGCGCGATGCTCGAGCATCGCGTCGACGACGTTGGCTTCACCGACTTTGCTGCGAAAGAATGCAACGCGATGCTCATTGGCCAGATACGAAGTCATGTTGCTCGATGCGCAGTTGGTCACCAGCGGCCCGCGCCGGGTCATCAGCGCGCGCATCATGCACAGGACCGACGTGTACTCTTCACCGATGTAGCGCCCTTGCTCGTCGATGATGGCCAATCGGTCCGCGTCGGGGTCTTGGCAAAATCCCGCATCGAAGCGTTCTGCAACCACGCGAGGTCCGACCATCGCCAAATTCTCGGCGATCGGTTCCGGAGGATGCTCGAATCGGCCATCGGGCGTATCGCCCAGCACCGAGCATTCGCAGCCCAAGGCCGACAGCAGGCGAACGGCCAAGATCGAACCGGCACCGTGGTTGCTATCGACCAAAACGCGGAAGCGTTTCGCGCGAATGGCGGCGACGTCGACGGTCTTGAGCACCAGTTCCAAGTGGTGGGCGTGCGGGTCGTCGATCGCGATGCGAGCCCCGATCTTTTCGGTCGACTCCCAGACTTCGTCGCCGCTGCGGTACGATTCCAGCACGCGATTGCCGATCGCGCCCGGGACGACGCGGCCGTCGGGACCAAAAAGCTTCATGCCGTTGTAAGCCGGTGGGTTGTGGCTGGCGGAAACTTGGATGGCACCGGCGGCCCCGCGATGGCGGACTTCGGCCCCCACGGTGGGGGTCGATGCAACTCCCAAATCGAGGCAATCCCGTCCGGAAGCAGCGATGGCAGCGGCGATGGCATCCGCGAGCATCGGGCCGCTGGTCCGGCCGTCGCGCGACAAAAGAACGCTGCCCGGCTGGAGCTCCGAACAGAAGGCGTCGGCGAAACTCATCGCGACGATAGGGGTCAATTCGGTCCCGATGATCCCCCGCAAACCGCTGATGCTGATGATCGGTTCTGGCACGCTAGTATCCTTGAAGAAGCAAAAGTTTGCGAATTTCCTATAATCGACAATAGCCTCAGGATCGGTACAACCCCTGTGCCATGCGTTGCTTGACACCTGAAATTGCCCAACTTACCATCGGTTTACTCCAAAAATCATAGGAGAGCGGAAGATTCGCAACTATGCTAGGGGAAGTGAATTGTCCCCGGAGTTGTCGACCTCGACCGTCCCTTGATCCCCTTTAGAACATCATTCCACGGCAGACCTCATGGACTTAATGGGAATCCTCGTTTGGCTGGCGGTCTTGGTATCGCTGGTCGTGTTCATCGTCATGCTGGTGAAGTCCTTCCAGCAGTGGGGTGCACTCCATACGACGCTGCTGGTCCTGCTATTTCTCCAAGTTTGGTGTTTTCTGTTCTTCTCGGCTGGCGTTCTGAGCCGTCGCAACGGGTACATGCGCGCCTACACGCTCCTGAAAGACAAGGTCACAGCCAAAGAACGAGAACTTGAAGAAACCCGCATCGGGAGCAAGCTCGACCCCAACATCGACATGTCCCGCTACGTTCCGATCACCAACGAACTCAACCGGATGCTCGTCGAACGCGGTCGCGTCTGGCGAAATGCCACCATGTCGGTCGCCGGTCAAAACGAAATCGCTTTGCAACTGGCTCCTGGAGCCGTAGCCCCCGCCGCTGCCGCTCCCGCCCCAGCCGCAGGAGACGCCAACGCACCCGCAGCAGCACCCGCTGCATCCGACGCTGGCCTTTCCAAGGACACCATCGTGCATGCGTTTGGCGAAGTCGCCGACAATCGCGGTACGTTGCCCGCCGCATACATGGGCGAGTATGTCGTCACCGAGTCGGCCAATGGCAGCGTCAAGCTCAAGCCGACCGGCGGTCTGACCGCAGAACAAATCGGCGCAATTTCCCAAGGCACCTTCCGAAGCTGGTCGGTGTATGAACTGATGCCATTGGACTCTCACACCGCTTTTGCTGCCGAAGGCTCCAAAGCCGAAGACGATTCGATCTTTGGTCGTATGGACCCCGCTGAAATCGCCAATCTCCTCGGCATCGATCCCGCGCTGGCACAACAAGAACCCACTAACTTGGCACCCAAGGATGCGATCAAGGCTCGAGCCTTGCAATCGTATCTCAACGACGGGGGACGACCACCGGAAGGAACACCGCCCGAACAAGTCTACGTTCGCGTCGAGTTCATCAAGGACCACCCCATCGAAGTCGATGCTCAAGAACAACGCAACGCGAGAGAAGGCGGGTTCTTCGACCTCAGCGGCCGCTCGGTCGATGCTCGGTTGAAACGCGGCGAAGAAGGTGCCAAGGTCGAATTCAAAGCGGGCGATAAGATTGTCTTCGATTCAACCTCTGCCAACGACTTGATCAAACAAGAAATCGTCAAGTCGATCGCTCCGGTGTACGTGCGACCGTTGAATGACTATGAATACGCATTCCGCGAAGTCCGCCGACAAATCACTGCTGCACAACAAGACGCGAAGCTGATCGAACGCGAAATCGCTGAAATGCTCAAATCGCAAGGCATCGCCGACAGCCAAGTCCGCATGCGTCAAGATGAGCGTGCCAAGCTGGACAAGGACTCCTCGCAGTACCAAAAGGAACAAGCCGTCATCACCGCAGAAGCCGAGCGATTGCAAGCTCTACTCACCTCGACCCGCACCGAAATCGCCACCATGTTCCAGCAACTGCAAGCGTTGCGCGATGAGATCGTGGCCAATCAAAAGGTGCTGACCGATTCGATCAATGCTGCGACTTCGGGACGCTAGCGGATCGCATCCAACGCGATGAATCGAAACCGCGGACAGCCTGCAATTCTCGGCGGTCCGATGGCTGCTTCTTCATCGCGCGTTTCTTGATCGTGGCCATCGAGTGGCTCCTTCGTCTCTGACGCCATCTCGTTTCGGACGCGCCCGTTGTGGGTTACAATCAGTAGCCCGATGACAATCTTGCCTCGCAGCGATTGTCCGCTCTCCGCCCGCCCCACCCGGTTGTTCCTCCCTTCCTGCATTTGCTCTGGAGCCTCTCACCGTGCGCATGAACTCGATCCTCTGCCGGACCGTTCCAACCCGATTTCAAGGTCGTCTGCGTCGACTGACCCGACCTGCACTTGCACTGGTTGGCATCACCCTCGGAACTCCCTACACGCTAGCCACCGAACCCGCTACCAACGAACCAACGCTGGCGGAATCCAAAGCCGCTCCCGCCGCAACGCTGAAGGACCTCGACGGGCACTTCCCATTTTCCGTCCCCGCATCCGTAGCGGCCTGGGAGGAGCGATCCAAAGAGCTCAAACAGCAATTGGAAGTATCCCTTGGCCTGTTTCCTCGGCCGCGACTGGCTCCGGTGAAGCCCGTTGTTCACTCGCGACGCGAGATGGATGGGTATGCGATCGAAAAGGTGTACTTCGAGAGCCTGCCAGGCTTTTATGTCTCCGGCAGTTTGTACACGCCCACAACCGCGCTCAAGGCCGGTGAGCGCCGACCTGCGGTCTTGTGCCCGCATGGCCATTGGACCAACGGACGCTTCTACTACACCAGCGATGCCGAAGCCCGACGCGAACTGGCCAATGGAGCTGAGCGTTTCGAATCCGCCGCGCACAGCCCGCTTCAAGCCCGATGCGTCCAGATGGCCCGGATGGGCATCGTCGTCTTTCATTACGACATGATGGGCAACGCCGACTGCATGCAGATCGGTCCCGAACGCGTGCATGGATTTGGTAACCACGGTCCCAACCCTGACGTGGCTGCGGGCAAATGGCTGCTGTATAGCCCCAAAGCCGAAGGCCTGCTGCAAAACATCATGGGCATGCAGACGCTCAACACGCTGCAGTCGCTGGAGTTTGTATTGCAACGCGCCGACGTCGATCCGAAACGCATCTCGATCACCGGAGCAAGCGGCGGTGGGACGCAAACATTCATCGCTGCCGCCATCGAGCCCCGCTTCTCAGGCGCCTACCCCGTGGTGATGGTCAGCACGTCGATGCAAGGGGGCTGCACGTGTGAGAACGCCGTCGGACTGCGCGTCGATACCGGCAACGTCGAAATCGCAGCCATGATCGCGCCGCGTCCGCTCGGTGTGAATGCGGCCAACGATTGGACCAAGAACATGGCCAATGACGGCTTCCCGCAACTCAAGCAACTCTATGGACTGTACAACGCAGGAGACAAGGTTGCATTGCACAACGCCACTCATTTCACGCACAACTACAACCACGTTACCCGCGTGCCCGTGTATGGCTTCATGAACCGACTATTCGGTCTCGGCATGGATGAACCCATTCTCGAACGGGACTTTCCGGTGCTCAAGGCTGCGGATATGACCGTCTGGGACGAGAAGCACCCCCAGCCGAAAGGTGGCATCGAATTCGAAGCGGATCTGCTCGCGCGATGGGCCGAAGATATCCGCTCGCAAGTACAAGCCTCTCCCGAAGTGCGCCGCGAAGGCTGGCAAGTGTTGCTGCGACCGGCAGAGCGTCTGGCGAAAGAACTGCAATCGCAGCCCTCCACGATGCAGGAACGTTTTGGAGTGCGCGTCGAAACATGGCCGATCGCGAGGGCGGATGGAACCGTGGTCGGCGAACTGATCCGCTTGCCCGAACGGTCGGATGCCAACGCGGAACGCCCCGTCCTGCGCGTCATCCCGTCCAACCACGAAGGCCCATTGCCCGCTTGCGATTATGCACTCATCGCGCGCGATGCCCTGGGAATCGACTCCGATGTCGAGCCGCAATCGCTTGTAAAAAATCCGCGTCACGCTGCGTGCTACACCTACGGATACAATCCACCTGTGTTCGTCCGAAGATTGGCGGTCGTGATGGCTGCCCTGGAAAGCCAACCCCTGGCCAAAGCGCCGCGGTTGCAAGCCATCGGAGACGGCCCTCAATCGGCATTGGCGTCGGCCATCGCCGCCCTGCGACCCGACCGATTCGCCAGCGTTGGAGGGGATCCGAAAGGATTTGACTTCGACGCCATCGAATCGATTCGCGACCCAAACTTCCTACCTGGATCGATCCGCTTCGGCGGCTTGGCCGGGTTGCAGTCCACCGCCAAAGAGCTTCTAGCGAAGTAGCTACTGGCGGTTTCCTCTCACGACGCATTCCATGAAACGCTATCGAGCCTTCCTCAAAGAAACGTGGTGGCTATGGTGCCTCTACGTAGTCATCAACACGTTGCTAATCGTGCTGGTGCACCCCATCTTCATCGCGGTGCTGCCGATGATGATCATCAACTTCTTCTACTTTGCGCTGGTGCGATACGACGAAGACGGCAACTTCATCGGCGCCTAGTTACGAAGAGAACTCCAGCAGATAGCTCCAGCGATAGGTTGAAACCTTGGTCTGCCGCCCGGAGTGGAATCCGTTCGCCGCAGAAGGAGCCTCCGGTTCGATCCAGAGCGAGCATCGATCGACATCCCAATGCAACCGCCCGCGTTCCGGGATGATGGTCACCGCATGTTGCGTCAGGCCTTGGACCGCGCAGCGCAGCATCAAGTGCGATGGATCGCTCGCAGCCCCGACGATCATGTGGGCACTATCCCATTGCAACGCGCTGCGAAGTCGCTCGGGGGGGCGATCTGCCTTGCACGCGACATCCCATCGCACACGGAGCGGAGCGGTCGCGATGGGTTCGACGGCGACCGACCAGTGTCCGTGCCCCGATTTGCCGACCCCCAACGCCACCCAGCCCCCCTGGTTGCCGATCGGTTCACGCACGACCTCTTGCAAGGGAACATCGACCGGCCAATCGTCGGCTGCGTCGCCGAGCATGGATGCGAGACACGGTATCGAACTTGCACCATCCAAAGCCCCTGCGCGCAACGCGATCGCGTGAACGAAACGGTCTGCAGGTTTATGGAATCCGATGACCCAATCGCCGAGTTCAAGTTGAACGTTTGCAGAAGCCATGCGCGCGTTACTTGGCAGCCAAGCGATGGGCGGTTTCGGCCACGCGTTGACCGAGCAAGCTCACCGTCCTGCGATCCCCATCGTGGATCTGGGTTTGGTCGGGATCGCTCTGCGCCATCACGCCCATGTACGAAGCTAGTCGATTGACGTGCGTGGGATCTTTTCCCTCCACCAGCATCCCGGTGCCAACCCAGATCATCGAGTGTTGCATGGCGTTGACCATCAAGGTTTGCAGCGTGGCGAGCTTGTCTCCGGAGAGCCCCTGCGAATGCGTGAAGCCAGCCGCAACTTTGTTCTTCCAACCTTGCACGTACCAAATGCCGCCGCAGGCGTCGATGAAGGCTTTGAACTGGGCTGCGACTCCGCCCATGTAGGTGGGAGTTCCGAAAACAATGGCATCCGCCGAGTTCAGCGATGCTACCAATTCGTCGTTCTTCCATCGCCCTTCGCGAATATCCGCCCCTTCGATCCTGAGGATATCGACCTGCGTTCCAGGGACGCTGCGCGCACCTTCGGCAGCCGCGTGGGCCAACTGCTGGGTGTGACCAGAGGCGGAAAAGTAAACGATGGCGACTTTGGGCATGGGATCCTCGCGAAGAATAGGTAGAGCGAATCCGAGCAAGCTAGGTCCAGTGTTTCGGCCTCGCGTGCGGGCTGGCGTTGGCCGAGCGGCGTAGCTAGGGTTAGGCAACGACCGGTCATTATGGGGAAGATTCGGCTTGATTTGTAGCCTGTTGCGTCCTGTTTTCACAGCGAAACCGGTTCGGGGCGATACTGCGGAGAAACCCAGGCTTCGGTTCCAGTCTGCGGCTCCTGTCTACTGGCCAAAGCTGGGCCTTCGCCTACACTATTTCGTTCTGTCCACGACTGCATCCGCAATCCCTCCAGGAGAAATACTATGGCATTTACGCTTGCACCGCTCCCTTATGCTTCCAACGCCATGGAACCCCACATCGATGCCCAAACGATGGAGATCCATCACGGCAAGCATCATCAAGCGTACGTGACAAACCTCAACAAAGCCCTCGAAGGCACGCCGTTTGAGAGCAAGTCCATCGACGACATCGTCAAGGACTTGGGCGCGATTCCAGAAGAAAAGCGAACGGCCGTTCGCAACAACGGCGGTGGCCATTGGAATCACACCTTCTTTTGGAACGTCATCGGTTGGAATGCCGGTGGGAAACCCGCAGGGGCATTGCTCGCCGACATCGAAGCCACCTTCGGCAGCTTTGATGCGTTCAAAGAAAAGTTTGCGGCAGCCGGCACCGGGCGATTCGGATCGGGATGGGCTTGGTTGGTCCTCAATCACGGCAAACTCGAAATCGGTTCGACGGCCAACCAAGACAACCCGTTGATGGGCAAAGCCATCGCCGGCATCGAAGGCACGCCGATCCTCGGACTCGACGTTTGGGAACATGCGTACTACTTGAAGTACCAAAACCGCCGCCCAGACTACATCGCCGCCTTTTGGAACGTCGTCAACTGGAACGAAGTCACCAAGCGATACGACGCCGCCAAGAAAGGCTAAGCGGCGTGGATGCCGAAGCCCTGCGGTCCAGCTGAGCAGGCAGCCGGCTAAGCAATCAAGGTCGCGCTTCATCGGAGCGCGACCTCTAGGAAACGCCAGCAACGAACGCTCGGGTTGGAACGCTCCGATGCGGATTCCATGGCGAATCCGACGCACTCTCAAGCGTTCCGCGACCAACCCGCGAGGATCAGCAACGTGGCCGGTGCAACTCTATTCACACTTCTCGACGATATCGCCACACTGCTCGATGATATCTCGACGATGAGCCAAGTCGCCGTCAACAAGACGGCTGGCGTTCTCGGGGACGACTTGGCGCTCAATGCCAAACAAGTCACGGGCGTCTCTCCGGATCGCGAATTGCCCGTGGTTTGGCGCGTTGCGGTTGGCTCCGCCGTCAACAAAGCCATTCTCATTCCCGGTGCGGTTGCCATTCGAGCGATCGCCCCGTGGGCGATTATTCCTCTGCTGATGATCGGTGGCATCTACCTGTGCTACGAAGGAGTCGAAAAACTACTGCATGCATGGCTGCATCCGACCAAGAAAGAGCATGAAGCGCAGCGCGAAGCCATCGCGGATCCCGAAGTGAACATGGTGCAGCACGAAAAGGACAAGATCCGTGGCGCGATCCGCACCGACTTCATTCTCTCGGCAGAGATCATCGTCATCACGCTGGGTACGTTAGCTGGCAAGTCCATCTCGGTCACGTTCGGTGTACTGCTTGCGGTAGGCATCCTCATGACGATCGGCGTGTACGGACTGGTCGCTGCAATCGTTAAGCTCGATGACCTCGGGCTGCGTTGGATTCGCGTCCAAGGGCACTCGAGCACCGACGCTCTCTACCGTCGCGCTGGGCACGCCATCTTATGGTTCGCGCCCTATCTGCTTCGATTCCTGTCCATCGCAGGCACAGCAGCCATGTTTTTGGTCGGTGGCGGAATTGTCACGCACCATTGGGAAACGGTCCATCATTGGAGCGAGTCCATCAGCCACCACCTATCAGAAATCCCAGGCGTGGGCGGTTTGCTCGGTTGGATCAGCCCTCCGCTGTTTGACGCCGGTTTCGGAGTCGTTTCCGGTGCCGTCGTTCTAGCCGTGGTCGCATTGCTTCAACGAGTTTGGCGCAGCGCGGTGTACTCCGGGGCAGCGCCCGGATCGTCTGCACATTGAGCCTAGCAACTAAGAATCGATTCCATCTGCGGACGCCCGCGGGCTCGAATCCATTCCGCTGATCCCCCCAAGGACCTTTGCGACCCTTTGCCAATCCGAGAGCGCCATGAGTCAATATGCGTTGGAGATCAACAACCTCTTTCATCGTTTCGGCGAGAACCGCGTTCTCTTCAATATCAACTTGAAGATCCTGCCCGGGCAAATCGTGGCGATCGTCGGACCGAGCGGTTGTGGCAAAAGCACGCTGCTCAAGGCGATCCTGGGTACGCACCCTCCGACCTCCGGGGAAATCCTGGCCGATGGCATTCCGATTCGCGGCCCCAATCGCAACGTCGGCATCGTCTACCAAAACTATGCGCTCTACGATTTCTTGACGGCCGAAGAAAACGTCGGCTTCGGTTTGAAGCTGGATGAAACGACCATCTTCCAACGCACCGTGCTGTTTGCAAAGTACCTGAAACTCCGGGCCAAGCATCTCGAAGCCTCGCGCGCATTCCTCAAGCAAGTCGGACTCGAGACCGCTTGCGGCAAGTATCCCACCGAGATGTCCGGGGGCATGAAGCAACGCGTCGCCGTCGCTCAAGCCTTCATCATGAAGCCCAAGATCGTGTTGCTCGATGAGCCGTTCGGGGCGCTCGACGAAGCCATGCGCGAAGACTTGCAAATGATGCTGCTCCGCTTCTATCAAGAAAACCTGATTGAGCGCAATGCAGGCCGACGACCGCAATATACCATCCTCATGATCACCCACGAACTCAATGAAGCCATCTACGTGGCCGACCGAGTCATCGGCTTATCCCGCTTTCATCCCGAAGGAGAATCGGGTGCCACGATCCTCTACGATCGCCCTTGCCCTGTGTTTCGTCCCGACGATCCTCGCGACTTTTCCAAGTTCATGGAACAACGAGAGGAACTGCGTCGAGCGGTGTTTGAAGATGACTACATCAAGCATCGCGAGAAGTACGTTACCTTCTGGAAAGAACTGAGCGAGCTCGCAGCCGATCAATCGATGAAGCCACTGCGATAGGAAAGCTGAAATACTCAGCTACTGTCAAAGAATCGAACGAGAAGATTCGTACGGAAGCACATGTGTTCAAGGCGAGCGTCTTCTCTGTTGCGTTTCATCTCTGCTGCGATTCTAAAGCAACGCTTAGACACTTCGCTCCATAAAGACGAATACTGCTTCAGGGCAAAAAATTCATCACTCCTTAATGGAACTTCGCCGTTTGCAACCCTCCTTTAGCCCGAAAGATGAATAAGAGATTAAGAAAAAATGAAGAAAACCCCGTCGCTATTCACCTTCGACAATCCCCAGCTATTCTTCTCGACGTCCGCATCCAACGTCGGTCGGCAATCATGGTTTCAGGTTTTTTAGGAGTTTGGGTTTTATGGATCATCGTATTGTGATGCGGCGAACGAATCGCGCCGCCTTTACCCTTGTCGAGCTGTTGGTGGTTATCGCCATCATCGGCATCTTGGTCGGTTTGCTGCTGCCTGCAGTGCAATCCGCACGCGAAGCAGCCCGCCGCATGAGCTGCTCGAACAACATGAAGCAGATCGGCCTCGGTGTTCTCAACCACGAGTCCGCATTCAAGCGACTGCCCTACTCGGGTCAGTGCGATTCGACCGGGAACACCACCACGGTGTACATGGTTCACTCGCCTTTCGTCCAGATTCTGCCCTACATCGAGCAGAACACCATTTACAACATGTTCGACCACACCTCCGTTTCTTGGCAAGTTTACGGTGGAACCGCTAGCGGCGTGAACTACGTCACCCCGACCGGCGCGATTCTGCACCGCAACTCCAAGGGCAAGGCTTTCAACGACTTGACCCAACCAAGCGGTCAAATTGCCGCTCAAACGAACATTTCGTCGTTCGTATGCCCATCCTGCCCACTCGACGTAGGCACTCGGGACCCCGTCTTCCGCTTGGGTGGCAATGACTACATGTTCATCGCTATCTCTGACATCGACACCCGCGCCGGTTCGGCAACCTTCGGCATGCGAACTCCTACCGCGGACCCACAATACCTCGAAATGCGCGTTCAAGGTTTGATGGACTGCGAAAGCAGCAAGATGGCCGCCGCGACCGACGGTACTGCATTCACTCTGATGTGTATCGAAGATGCTGGTCGCGCTCACCCCAACGTCTCGAAGTTCGGTGCCCTCTCGAACCGTACCACTCCGGTTCCTTCGAGCAGCGATGCCTTCCCAACCGCTTGGTCGGGTGGTACCACCAGCGGCCGCCTGATGTACGCTTGGGCCGATCCTGACTCCACCACCAACGGTTACTCGGGTCCCAGCAACGCGATTGCTCCCGGAAGCCGTATCGCCCGGATCAACAACTTCAGCAA
>JBKCUI010000184.1:0-21745 GCA_046318495.1 Pirellula sp.
GGCTCTATCAGCTCAAAGGCGAAATTGTCAGCCGCGGGGTGAAGGCGGTCACCGGAGCCGATATGCCCGTGTTCCCCAAGCGGCGGTTTCAGCATGGGGCCGTCCCCGAGAGCGACTTTGCCAAGCTGTATCCGAGGTTCGAAAGCGAATACCGACGAGAATTGACGTTGCATTTTGCTTGATGCGTTGAGGAGCGCAACCTGCCGAAAGCCATTCAAGGGTGCCTTCGTCGGAGCCTGGACGGATGGCACCACGAGCGAGATTTCTGGCCCAAGCTTTCGGTGAGTCGAACGAAAAAGGTGTATAGTGAAGGGCGTTCGGTTAGTCAGGCCGAACCCTGCATTCATTCAGATTCCATCCCCCTTTCTGTTTTCGGGGCACCACGCATTATGTTTCGACGTCAGTTTCTTGCGGTCGGCGCTAGTTTGCCCGTCGCACTCCGAGCCACGGCCGAATGGGGTACCAGGGCCTATGCAGGCGATACCTTTGTTAACGGTGAGGATGCCGGACCGATTTTTGCCGTGCAAGGCGAGTATCTCGGAGTGATCGATGCGTGGGGGGGAACTTGGGGCGCTCAGTTGATCGCGACCAGTCCGACCGATTTGCAAGTGCAGTTGCTAACGGGTGGGCTGCCGGGCGATGGATTCAAGGGGCGCGAACCGACCAAGCATTGCACGGCGAATATGTCCGGAGCCAAAGGGGAAGGGGGCAATGAAGCCTTCCATGTCGTTTCCGATGGATTGGCGCTAGTCATCACCGACCCGGAGGGCAAGAAGATCGGCGAGTTGGCCAAGCTGCAACGCGAAAGCAAGTCGCTCGGTATGGAGCCTCCCCGCGATGCGATCCATTTGTTTGACCAAGCCAGTCTGGATCATTTCGAAGATGGAAAGATCATCGAAGACAAGTATCTCGGCGTGGGCTGTCGCAGCAACAAATCCTTTCAAAGCCATCGGATGCACTTGGAGTTCCGAACGCCGTTCCAGCCTTCGGATGCTGGGCAAGCCCGAGGCAATAGCGGCGTCTACATCCAAGGCAGGTACGAACTGCAAGTCCTCGATTCGTTCGGGCTCCGCGGAGAGAACAACGAATGCGGCGGCATCTACCAAATCGCTCAACCGCGTTTGAACATGTGCTATCCGCCGCTGTCGTGGCAAACCTATGACATCGACTTCACCGCCGCGAAGTTCGATTCAGATGGCAAGAAAGCCGAGAACGCCCGGGTGACAATCCGGCATAACGGCGTCTTGATCCACGACGATCTGGAGTTGCCAAATGGGACCCCCGGGGGCGTTTCGGGCGAGACCAGCGACCCGGGACCGCTTTACTTGCAAGACCACGGCAATCCGGTGGTTTTCCGAAACATTTGGGCGGTTGCTAGCAAGCCTGCGGACGCTGAGAAGCGGGCGCGTCCCCGCGTGGGAACCGGAGCGCCGATCCAGTAATCGTTCGCATTGCACAAGGGGATTGCTCGCGTTGGTCGGTGTCCTGCCTGCATTCGCTATTGCCCCTAGTTCCACTCTTTCGCTATGGTCGATTCGAGAGCGAGCAAGCGTTCGTAACAGGGCGTTTGCTTCGCATCTTGACCAAGCCATATCGAGGGAGCAAGCACATGATTCCAAGGCAATCGGCAATTGAATCGAAACGCTTCGGCTTTCGTAGCGTTGGGCAATGGGCATGCCTTGCGGTGGCGATGTGGGGCGCGGCGGACGCCAATGCGCAATCGCCATCCACGTTTCCCAGCACTTCTCCAACGAACTCCGCATCGGTTCCGAGCCCGGCGACGTCCGGTATCGCCGTACCCGCACCCTCGGCCGGCGTTCCGACGGTTCCCGGCAATAGCACGCTGAATGCGAGCGTGCCCAACGGAACCGCACCAGCGACGGTGAACGCCGCTCCGGGTACGGGACCTTCTGCACCCCAGTCGCTTCCGAGCGTGCCCTCGATCGAAGGCATGCGCGATACAGGTGCGAGTCCTGCACCGTTGGGCAATCGCATTCAAGGCAATCTCGAGTTGCCCAACTCCAGCGGTCAGTATTGGGTCGAGTACGATATCCGACCGTATGCGCAATCGTTAAAGAATGTCGATCGGCCCCAGCAAGCCATTCTCGATTGGATCTTGCGCGAAACGGGATCGGAAGTTTGGTTCAATGAGCCGATGGGAATCCTCACGGCCGATCGGACTACTTTACGCGTGTATCACAATGCGGGCATGCAAGCCATCGTGGCTCAAGTGTATGAACGGTTCGTGAATGGAAACAACGATCCGCATGTGTTTGGATTGCGTGTGCTGTCGATTAGCAATCCGAATTGGCGAGCCAAGGTGTTGCCGTTGATGGTTTCGGCTCCGACCAAGACGCCCGGAGCGCAAGCGTGGTTGATGACCAAGGAGAACGCAGCCATCTTCTATGCGCAACTGCGGCAGCGCCAGGATGTGAAAGAGATTCAAGCCATCGATCTGAACATGGTTCATGGTCAGTCGCAGTCGTTGGAACAGTTGCGCAGTCGCAACTATCTACGCGAGTACTTGCCCAACACCACCACGCCGTGGCCGCCTGTGACTCCCAGTTACGGGGAGATCCAGGAGGGATACCGCTTGTCGTTTAGTCCGTTGCTCAGTTTGGATGGCAAGTCGATGGATGCCATGGTGAAGTGCGACATCGATCAAGTGGAAAAGTTGAACACCGTTCCGATCGACGCGCCGACTCCAGGGGTGACCTTGCAAGTCGAAGTTCCGCAGTTTGTCTCTTGGCGAATGAATGAGCGGTTTCGGTGGGGTACGGATCAAGTGCTGTTGCTGTCTTGCGGTGTCATCGCCGCCCCGACTGGGCCAGTGGAGCCGACGTTGTTGACGGGTGGAGCGCCGAACATCTTGGGGCTCAATCGCATTCTCCCCAACTTGGCGCCGCAACGGAACGACGCGTTGCTGATCATCGAGTACAAGGGGTCGGCTAGCTCGCAGCTCAACGCACCCTTGGCGGTGCGTCCCAACAATGGTTCGGCGAACAACGGAGTTGGACCTGTGGTGCCAGCCACAGCCAGCGGATCGATTGGGGTATCTCGAGGGCGGTACTAGCGCATGTGGGGTGGAACGCCAGGGGGCCATAAGTATCGTTTTTTCATCGCTTGGCTGGCGCTGATTGGATGGCATGTTGGCCAATTGGTTCTAAGCGGCTTTCTGTATGTGCCCCCGCTGCCAGACGGTGATGGCCCCGACTATGAGTCGATCGGATACAGCTTGAGCCGCGGCGAGGGATTTCAATTCGCATGGCAAGATCGCGAGTGGCAGCAGCCGTACCGGGACTCCGGAAAGGGCTCGCAATACACTCAGTTTGGACGCACGGATTGGCCGGGGCCGACGGCATCGCGTCCGCCCTGGTTGCCTTGGGTCATCGGTTTGGTGTATCGCGTTGTGCCTCGCGGTCCGCTGGCGTTTGCCACGGTGCGGCTGTTGGGTGCGGTCTGCATGGCGACGGCGGGAGCGATTGCCGTGTGGTTGGCATATCGGATCGCGCAGCGTTGGTATCCAAAGAGTGTCTATGCCGATGTTGCGGCAACGGTCGCATTTCTATTCGCGATCTTGGATCGAACGATACGGACGTACAATCATGACTTTCTCACCGAGCCGTGGGCGATGTTGTGGGTGATGGTCATCGTTGCGATCGCCCTGGAGTGGTGTCCGGTGTCCTCGACAAGGTGGCCCGATGTTGGGATCGGGGCAGTGCTGGGCTGCCTGCTGTTGACGCGTTCGATCGCGGTGTTTTGGTTGCCCGGTGTGGTCTTGTTGGCTGCCTGGAGTGCGAGGATTGCGGGACGCAACGCGCCGTGGCGGAGCGGAGCGATGGTTTTCGTCGCAGCGCTGGTGGTGGTATGTCCATGGTGGATACGAAACATGTCGGTTCTCGATGCCTGGATGCCGCTGGGGGGGCAGGGGGCCGCGAGTTTGCGGGGGGGATACTGCGATGAAGCCCTTCAGGATTGGGGGAACTGGCATGGGGATGCGGAAAATCGCATTCAAGCGGCATTGGATCGGGAGCCAGGCTCGGGAGAATGGACGCAAGCGAAGCGCGAGGTCGCCTTGGCCGAACGGGCTACGGCTGAGACCGCCGGTTGGGTTCGGGAGCATCTTGGGGACATGCCAACGCTGATGCTCCAACGGATCGGAACGCATTGGGGGCCCTACTCGGGAGCGATGTTGGCGTTTCGGTTTGCGGTTTGGGTAGGCTGGGGGGGGTTGCTATTGGGGAAGCGGCCCGAGGGGGTATGGTTGTTGGGGCTGCCGCTGCTGAGCACCATCGTTGTGGCCGGGCTGTATGAAACCGGGGGGAGGTTCTTGATACCGCTTGCGCCGCTTCTCTATCTTGACGGCGCGATTGGGATAACCGCTTCGATCCATAGAATTGTTCGGTCAATTCACTTGGGAAGGCGCGCCAATTCGTTGTAGAAATGCATGCGGCCTAGGTAATATGTACAGGCTGCTCTTGTTGGTGCGTTCTGCCGCCCATGTCGAACGGACCGCGAGGTGCAGCAACGCCTGAAGCTGCTGCCGTCGACGATCGGTCTGAGTTGCTCCCACACGTGGGAACGAGCAATGAGGATCTGGTGATGCGTTCGAGGCGGCATCTTGCCGCGAAATCCAGCGAGTTCTCGTTGGATTCCCATCAGCCTGCAATGCGGCCTGGGTTGATGGATGGTTTCTTGGATCGCATTGCACGGAGCGCCCCCGGCTGCGAGGACTATGATCGATATCAACGTATCCTTAGAAACAGTTGCATCGCCAGACGAAACGATGTTTGGCGGTTCTTCAAGGTCAACTCCCCAGGGGGAGATCGCCAACGCGAAGGTGGAACGCGCGTGGATGGCGTTGTGGAAGCGCGGGCTGTCGCCGACTTCGCGCATGGTGATGCTGAGCGCGCACCAAGCCTCGGAATGGATCGGTTGCTGGCCCATGTTGATGCATTCGGCGAAAGGGGTGGGAGCCGTGCTGGATGCGATTTCCCCTCATGCCATTGCACTGCGCGGGATGCAGTTGGTTGCGCCCAGCGATGCCGTTCGCGAAGTGATGGTTGCGAGCATCCAATCGCTGATGGATACCTCAGCGCTAACGTTTGATACCCTCCGGATTTCGGGGTTTAGGGAGGGTGATGGCGGCTTGCTAGCGATTCGGGCAGCCGTGGATGCGAATTCCAAATGGGATTGGAAAGAGGAACAAGTCTTGGTCGGGGCCAGGATGCTTTTGCGACCGGGGCCGGATGGCGGGCAGTTGTGGCCATTGACGTTTCGACCCGCGGCCAAGGCTGCGTCGTCTGCATTTCAATCGGGAGATCTTGTGCTGGATGCAGGCGATGGCGTCCCTACGCACATCTTGGCCAATCTGCAAAAGTTCTTCCATTTGCAAGGCGACGCTGAGACCGATCGGTGGAATGCGGAGCGAGGCGTGGATCCGACGACTCCGTTGCGAGCTTTGCAGCGTGTTGCGTGGGAGTCGATGTCGGAGGATTCGGACGCAGAGCTCGCGTTGAGCGCCGGCAATGTGCACGTGCCGTTGTTGTGGTGGAAGTCCAAGTCCGTGGCGGGCGCGGTGGTTCAGATTTGTGACCGCACCATGCGTGTCCACGCGATGGAATGCAGTACCGAGAGACCCAAGCAATCGTTGGTTTGGTTGTTGCATTGGGCGATTTCGCAAAACGCGATTGCCCACGGGATGCGGTCGATCGAGTACGCTCCGAACTTGCTCGAGGATGTCGGTGAATTGCGTTGTGAAAGGATCTTTGCGACCCGCGTTAACATTCGGCAGCGCAGCGTCCTGCATCGCATCCAGCGGGCCATGCAATCGACGGCGCGCCGGGGAGCGGAAGGGAGAATGGTCGAGCGACCGGTCCAGAGTCCGCGGCGTGGCGTATACGGTTAATCGGTTTGGTGGTTACCCGCTCGTGTTTTGCGGATGTGGGAAGTCGCAGTGAACGGCTTCCAACGGGATGGCAACTCGCTGTGATGGAACTCGAGGCGGAATGTAGCATGTGCGTTGGGGGATCCGGTTGTTCGGATTGAATGGTGTGGACGGCTTGTCGGGAACTTCGCGGTTTGGACTTTTCCGGTGGTAACGGCCGGAAAGTAAAAATTGCATGGCTTCCCGGCCGGGAACGCACGTGTTTGGCGTTAGTTGCCGATACCCCGGTTGGCGATCTCGCCCTGGAAACCGCAAATCGGCCTCGGTTCGTTTTCCCCCACACATCGCATATGTCGCGTTCGCCTATCCGACCCACCCGATCGGTTGTACCGCTGATGCTTTACGCGCTGGACGCATGTCTGGTGGTCGGGGGCGCAGTCGGATTGCCGTATGTCTTCGCATCTGGGATGCCAGCGATTGAGCTGCCTTTGGCGCTGCTGGCGACAGTACTGCTATCGCTGTCGGGCGAGTGGTGCGGCATTTATCGATGCAGTCACGGTCGCAGCGCCGATATCGAAGTGCTGTTGATTTCATCCGCTTGGTTGATGGCTTGGGCCGGTGCGGTTGCGATCGCATCTCAGTTGAGTTGGGCGGCCTCGCTGTCGAATCCTCAGTTGCTCATGTGGTTTCTGATCAGTGGGCTGACGTTGTTGCTCGGCCACATGGGACTGCGAGCCGTCTTTGAGTGGTTGACGGAGATCGGATTGGGGGCTCGCAATGCTGCGGTCCTCGGCTGCACGCCGATGGGGCGTCAAATCGCCTACGATGCGGTGCACGATCGCGATAGCGGATTGCGATTGGTCGGGATCTTTGACGATGGGCGTACTTCCGACACCGATCCAGAGTTTGCAACCGATGCCATGTATCGCGGTGGAATGCAGGAGTTGCAAGCCGAGATCCGACGCCGACGCGTCGATACGATCTTCATCGCCTTGCCATTGCATGAAGAAGCCCGCATCCAAAGTGTCCTGGATGTTTTGGCCGATACGACGGTTTCGGTGTACTTGATCCCCAACTTCCATGCGTTCGAATCGTTGCACTCGCGTTGGTCGCATGTGGCTGGCCACACCGTGATCAGCGTCTTTGAAACCCCCATCTACGGCGTGGATGGGTTGCTCAAGCGAGGGATCGATATCGGGTTGAGTTTGATCGGATTGATCTTGGCGGCGCCCATCATGCTGATTTGCGCGCTGATGATTCGCTTGACCTCGGCTGGCCCCGTGTTCTTTTTGCAGCGTCGCTATGGGTTGGATGGGAAAGAGTTTTTGGTGTGGAAATTTCGCACGATGACCACGTGCGACAATGGTTCCGTGGTCAAGCAAGCCGTGAAAAATGATCCGCGCGTCACGCCTGTTGGGAGGATTCTGCGGCGGACGTCCCTGGATGAGCTGCCACAGTTATTCAATGTGCTTGCTGGGAGCATGTCGTTGGTCGGCCCGCGTCCCTACGCAACTGCCCACAACGAGCAATTCCGGACCTTGATCAAAGGCTACATGCTGCGTCACAAGGTCAAGCCTGGGATCACGGGATTGGCCCAAGTCCTCGGCAGCCGGCTGGAGACCGACACGGTCGACAAAATGGTGGCCCGCATCCAGCTTGACCACCGCTACATCCGGGATTGGTCCCTTTGGATGGACATGAAGATTCTGTTGAAAACCATCCAGGTGGTGCTGCGGCAGGACGCCCACTAACCGGCGATGCTGGTCGATTTGCTGGACGCGAGCTTCTGGGACGGGAACCGCTCGGAAAAGGTTCTCGATATTTTCTAATCACCCCAAGCCTTCCAGGGGGAAGTTGCTAAAATTCGGCCGTGAGCTGTCCGCTTGGCCGGGATAGCGGTGTTGTGTTGTTTTCTTAAGTGGGAACGTCAGATATGCGTTGGGAAGGTCGTGAGGAATCACAAAACGTCGAAGATCGTCGCGGATCGAGCATGCCGGTCGCGGGAATCGCCGGTGGGGGGCTGATGTTTCTGATTCTGTCGGTCGTCATCTCTATGTTGTTGGGAGCCAACCCACGGCAGTTGCTTGAACAAGTCGGACAGCAGCAAGCGGCTCCTGCAGCCCGATCCGGCCCGCCTTCGGCTGAGAACGACAAGGATCTGGCCGTGAAGAAGTTCGTCAGTGTCGTGCTGAAGGACAACGAAGACGTTTGGACCAAGCTCTTCCGTGAGCAACTCGGTGCCCGCTATGAAGAGCCCAAGTTGGTTCTCTTCACCGGAGCCGTCCGTTCGGCTTGCGGCGATGCGACGGCTGCGGTTGGCCCGTTCTACTGCCCTGGTGACAAGAACGTATACCTCGACTTCGATTTCTTTCGCTTGATGAAGAAGGATATGGGAGCATCGGGAGACTTCGCGATGGCCTATGTGATTGCCCACGAAGTCGGCCACCACGTTCAGAACTTGCTCGGCCTTTCGATGAAGGTTCAGCGCATGCAAATGCAATCGAGCCAAGTGGAATCCAATCAGCTCAGCGTTCGCCTCGAACTGCAAGCCGATTATCTGGCAGGTGTGTGGGCCCACCATGCACAAAAGTACAAGCAGATCCTCGAGAAGGGGGATATTGGAGAAGCCATGAACACCGCCAAGCAAATTGGCGACGATGTGCTTCAGAAGAAGGCTACTGGTAGCGTGCGCAAAGAATCGTTCACGCATGGTAGCGCCGCCGCCCGTGAGTATTGGTTCACGCAAGGGCTCAAGACCGGGGATCTCGAAGGCATGATGAAGCTCTTTGAGCTGCCTTTTGACCAGCTCGATCCCAAGACCATGCGTTAGTCGCACGCTTTGTTAGCAGTTGCCACGGATGCCTTGGCTCGACTGCTATCGGTTCACATTTTCACGAGCCATTTGGGGAAACCCAGATGGCTCGATTGCTTGGTAAACTGCGTTGGAACGACGTGCTCTCCAGACGCAATGCTTCTGCGTGCATCGGGACATCGCATCTAGACTCGGCGTTCGCGTTGATGGATTTGGAACGGACGCGAGTTGGCAGGCCGACTTGTTGATCAAAGGGGTGGATCGTGAACCGACGAACACGATTGGGAGTTTTGCTGCGAGGGGCTGTTGCCTGGGCCGCGGTCGTTGCCATGGGCTTCGGTTGGAATCGTGTTGCGATCGGGCAAAGCACGACCGTCGAGGTGGTCGCCAAGGGAACGAGTTCAGCCCGTTGGGTTCCGTTGGAATGCGATTTCTATGAAGGGCATTTTCATCTCGGATCGCAATGGGAAGGACTGCGGCAGAGCGCCTGGGCTTCGAGGTTGCAAGAAACGAAACTCTGGCAAACCGTTCGACAAGCTTGGGATGTGGAATGGCGGGATCGCAAGAGCGATCTCAAGCAACTGCGAGCGACGCTCAGCAATCCCGTGGTTGCGGATGTTCTGCGGTTTGCGACCGAAGTGGTCTCCGACGACGTGTTCGTCTTCGCGGATGAGCGTTTATCGACAACGCTTGTGCAAGCGAATGCGATTCAATCCAAGTTGCACTTGCTCGCGAGCAATCGGTTGAGCAATGAAGAGAAAGGGGAGATCGTCTACGGCTGGATCGATTCGCTAGCCCCTGAATTTCAGTTCCCGACGCTCGCGATCGGAGGTCGGGTTCGCAATGCCGATCGGGCCGCGACGAAGGTCGATGAGATCGAGGGGCTGCTGCGGTTGTCGTTGGGTAGCAATCCGGATCTTGCTCCGGTGTTGAGGCGGCTGCAACGTATCGACGATGCACGCGGATCGAGACTGCACTGGAGCATCACAGGCGCCGATCTGCCATGGTCCGCACTGGGGACCAACGATGTGCTCGATGCAGAGGCGTTGGAGGATTTGCGGGACGCGATGCAGGACAAGCACTTCTCGTGGACGGTCGGGGTGCTCGACGGCTTCTTTGTGTTCATGGTCAGTGGGCATCCGAAGCCCTTGGAACGGTTCGGCTCGGTGGCAAGCGGCTTGACACGCGAGGATTGGAGCGACGCGCGATCAGAATTGATTGCGGCGGATAACGACTTAGGGCCCGACGTATCGCACTTGCGCTACGTCTCGGATGCCCTCGCGAGCGCTCAGCATGCGCTCTTGCTGGAGGGGTTCTTTGAAAAGATATCGAAGACCGCTTTGCAACCTGCTTTGGAATCGCTCGACAGGAATAGCGACTTGAGGGAATGGTTGGTCAGCTTGGCAGACGATGCACCTTGGTTGGATCGAACGATAGCCCGCCACGTTCCCGAAGCGCGCGGAGCGTTGCAGTGGACGGTGATGCGAGAGGATGGATGGGAGACTCGCGGCATCGATCGCACGCGAGCGGTGCTTTTCGATGGTCGCAAACCGCTGGAGGGTTTGCAACGCTTGGGGAATCGAACGCTGATCGCATTGGATCTCCGGTTGGCGGATCATCCCGAGTACTTTCAGACAGCGCGGCAGGTGGTTCGAAGGATTCGCGAACGGCTGGACGGATTCGTAAAGATCGATGCCAAGGAGTTGGGTAACCCGGAGGCCATGCGAACGGTCCAGTCGGTGTTGCAAAGCTGGCCGACGTTGAGAGAGTTGGCGGATCTTTGGGAGCAGCAATGGCTACCGTCCCTAGGGGGCGAGTATGTCGCTGCGATGCAAATGGGGGGATTGTCGTCGCGTCGTTGGCACCCCGCGTTGCCCAAATCCGAAACACCTTTGGTGCTACCCGAGTTTGGAGTGATGGCGAGTGTTCGCGATGTGGATCGATTGCGTGCTGGAGCGAAAGAGCTTCGGGATGTCGTGTTGCGGTGGATGGGCCGATTGCCGATGGATGGCTCGGTCCGCGAACGCTTGATGGATTTGGTTCCAACACGCGATGCAAACGGGAGCAGCGGAATGGAACTGTTTCGCACCGTGCTTCCGTTGGATCCCTCCCTTGCGGCTGCCATTCAACCGAGCATCGGCTTGGGAAAGGAGTGGTTGATGCTCGCGTATTCGGCCGACCAGATCGGAAGTTTCCAAAGCCCACAACCGCTCGCAAAGGGTGGCTTTGCCATGGATGCATCGGTACCAGCAGCGTCTGCGGCCTACATCGATGTAGGGGGCATTTTGAGGGAATTGCGAGGATGGCTGCAGTTCGGGTTGATGCAATTGCAACCTACGCTGGATGAGGCATTGCCGTTGCCGCCGAATGCATCGGGACGAACGGTCGCAATCTCTCCGAGCGATGTCTTGGAGTTCTGGGACGTGCTTAGCGAGTTGGGAGAATTTGCCAGCATGAGTCACGTCGATGCCGACGAGCGATGGCATTGGAAAGCGATTTATCGCCAATCGAGTTTGACGCCGCGCTAGGTCGCTGCGAGACTCGGTCTGGGGCTTGCGCGATGAGATTTAAGCGTCGAGCCAACCCGGCAGGGTCTCACGCAGGATTTCTTGCAAAACGCGGCGTTCTTCGTCGGACCATCGGGGTGGATGGGCGGCTGCAGGATCAGGATGTAGATCTTGTCGAAGCCGCGTTTTCACGATGGTTAGGATCTCGTTGGGGAGTTGTTGGAACTCTGGGGTGTAAATCAGATAGGACAATCGCCAGCGAAACAAGCGTTCATTCAAGTCCAAATCGCGCAGAGAGTGTTGATCCGGGGTGCGCGGGCCGCGCTGCGCAAAGTGATCCGCGAATGGGCTGGTGCCGCGGACCGGGGATTGCAATGGGACTTCGCCGGTGAAGGTGATCGCTTCGTAGAGTGCATTGGCACTGGCGAGGATGCGGCGCTGGGTGCTTTCGCTGCGATGACCATGAGGCCTCTGAAGGGCTTCGTTCATGGCTTCATCCATCGCGATCGCTTGGGTGGCTTCGTAGTTGGCGCGAGTGATTAAGTTATGGACACGCGATTGATGTTCCAGGACCATCAGGGCCACGAGATCGCTATGTGGCATCGGGTGTAAATGGCTGGGAACGCGCGCGGGAAGCGACGTTTGATTGGCGCCCGATTCCAAGTCGATCTTTTGCGGGTCGTCTCGATCGATGGCGAAAGCATTCCCCATATGTCGCATGGAGCCATGAGTTCCGGTGACGTACCAACCGCCCCAGCGCTGCTTCCATGGGCTGCGATCATCGGTGGTGTAACTGCTGGAGCCAGTTCTGGGGCGACCAGCGCGGTCCGAGAAGATCGAGCGCACGAGGTAGCCTGGGACGTTTTCGGTGCGCGTGGTTGCATGGCAAGAGAGGCATTGTCCTCGGTCGCGGACGATACGGGGGCGCGCAAATTCCGGCGTTGCGATCGGGGCGGTTGTATCCTCAGCGTCCAGTTCGTCGGGCTGGCTGTTGAGCGTGTAGAAGACGGCACCTAATCGGACGTCATTGGCGGCCAGTTCGAGGGTGTCGCTACCAGGCACATATCCGATGTAGACCGAATCGTTGAAGTAGAGGGCGCGAGGGTTGGACGGCGATATCTTGTGGATCTGCAAACTTGTCTTGGAAAAGACGAGCACTTGCGATTCTAGCGGGACATCGAGCTCTCGGAGCAAACTCGGGAGCAATCCAAACTTGGGATCGCGTTGCCATTGGATTTGGCCGGCTTCATTGCGATCGATCAGGCGGCTGACCGGATCGGTAGAAGGCGATGTGCTGTAGCGGATGGGAGGGAGTTCAAAGCCATCTTCAGCCGGAAGGGAAGAGACGCATGCGATCCAAGCCATCGCAATCATCGCCGGGAGCCCTAGGCATCGCCCCCGGGGCATCTGGGCGCAGTTCGTTGTTCGGAACTCCATCATTTCTCTCCCGTGCAATCGATCCAGCACTTGTTTATTGTGGACTGGCTTATCCTGTATTGCAATCCCGGCATTTCTGGCAGGTTGCGTTTTGCTCATCCGATTCCCGAGGAGGGGATTGGAGGGGGATGGGTGGTATTATGTCCGCAGGTGGTGAAAAGTGCGCGCGGGCACATGGATTTCTCAGATGCTTGGGAGTTTTCAGTTGTTATCGACGGATGCGTTTCGCAGAGCGGTCTCGTTCTTTTGGAGAGTCTTCGTTTGGTTGCTGTGGGCAGTATGGTGGGGAGGCCTAACGTTTTATGCGTTGGTGGTGGTGCCGATTGGAACCGAGTTGCTCGGTAGTGTGGAGCAAGGGTTCGTCACGCAGCGCGTTACGCTGTGGCATAACTGGCTGGGTGTTGTGCTTGCCCTCGCATTAGCAGCAGAAGCGTGGAGGCTGCGGTCGAGCGCATGGATCTGCCTTTCGATCGCAATCGCCATGACGACTGTTGTACTCATGGTTTGGCATCGGCATTTGAGCCTTGCAATGAACTTCGTCGATCGCACTGTTCCGGAGAATTTCTACACGGAGCATGCAATCTACCTGTGGATCACTGCGGTGGAGTGGCTATTGGGAATGGTGGTTGCCGCCATGCTAACGCGGGTGGCCTTTTCGGATCGCTTGAATCCGAGCCGGTGATGCCCTGTCGCCTCAGGACGATGGCCGTCGCTCGATTCTGGCGGGGGCAGACGATTAGGAAATGGAGGCCCGATGTATGGTTGCAGCCGGTCTTGCTAGGTTGCGGTGGTAAGCTGCCAGCCATTACACTGAGGTCGTGAGCTCCATGGATTTCGGGGCTTTTTGCGCAGCATGCTTCCTCTCAAGGGTCGGACTATGTGGACAGGGATTCAAGATCGATTGCGCAGCAGCGCGATGACGATGTGGTCGGGTTTGGCCAACGTGTTGGTGGCTTTTGCCGCGTGCTCCTGCATCTCCATCGCACATGCGCAGGACGGAGCGGGAGCGGTATCGGAGCGGCTCGGGCAGCAGATGAGTCCGTGGCTCAAGCTGTTCCAACTGGAAAAGAAGCAGTTCACCGTTTCGGGCAAAGCGAGCTTGACCATCGACGGCAAGCCGCAGGACGTATCCGTTCAGTGCTCGCGTCATCAGGATGCGGCGTGGGATCTATCGATCGAGCATCCGGAGTATGCCGTTCGGATCGTGCGTCGGGCTAGGGCGACGGTGATTGCGTTGCCCAAGCATAAGAAGCTTTTTTGGGGTGAAGGGGATACCGATCCAAAAGAGCATTTGGATACCCAGGAGATTCTCAAGCGTTTGGTGCGCCCGACGACCGAAGTTGCCGCCATCGTCGATGTGATTCGCAAGCTCGATGCGTCGGCATTGTCGGAGTTGTTGCTGAGCACGCGTCAACTGCAGGCAGGGGCAACGCCGTCGCAATGGCGGATCGACGAGGACACCCAAGTGGAGTTCAGCGGAGCTCAGGCATCGGCCACCGGCAAGGGGTGGATGGCTCAACTCAAGTGGAGCGATGGTGCGGAAGAGAAGTATGGATTGAGGCAAGGGGAGTCGATAGAAGCTTGGGTGCGTCGGCATTGGGCGGATTACGAGGCGGAAGCGTTGCCCCGTGACGAGATCGAACGGACGTTGGTTCGCGGGGCGAGGAGGGCGTTGGAGGTGGTTGCCCCTTCGGCGCGGCTGCGCCAACCGTCGGAGCGCAATCGCACGGTGGACCATGGGGAATTGCGTTGGATCGAAGGACATCGTGTGGCGTTGCTCTACGGTACGCCTGAGCAGATTGGGACGGCGCATGGACAACTGCTTAAAGCCGAAGCGACGCGATGTGTCGATTCGGTGCTGTATGGTTTTGGGTTGGCCCAAACCATCGCGAATGGGCGCTGGTTTGCAAACGATCTTGAAGGAGCCTATGCGAGGTTGCGTCCACACATTCCCGAGCGGCACATCGAGGAGACGCGGGCTATCGCTAGAGCGATTGAAGTCGATGAACACACACTCGAGATTCTGAACGTCTTTCCAGAGTTGTTCCATTGCTCTGGGTTTGCGGTCTTCGGATCCGCGACCGAAGGCGGGAAACTGTATCACGGACGAGTGCTCGATTACATGACGGCCATCGGTTTGCAAGATGCGGCGACCACCTTCATCGTGGCTCCGGCAGGTCACATTCCCTTTGTGAATGTGGGATATGCGGGGTTCACCGGATCCGTTAGCGGGATGAATGCGGAGAAGATCTCGCTGGGGGAGATGGGAGGAAAGGGAGAAGGCCAATGGGATGGCGTGCCGATGGCGACCTTGATGCGCCGCGGGCTCGAGGAGTGCGATTCGCTGGACAAGGTCAAGGAACTGTGGCGCAGCAACCCTCGAACATGCGAGTATTACTACGTGTTCGCGGATGGAGAATCCAAATCGGCGGTGGGAGTTGCGGCCACGCCTAGCTCGATTGAGTTCGTCGAGCCGGGTGCGGCGCACCCTCTTTTGGGAGAGGGGATTCGCGACGCTGTGGTGCTGTCGGCGGGATCGCGATTGGAGGAACTGCGACGGCGCGTGGTTGAGAAGCATGGTGGCATCGATGCCGTGCAAGCTACGGAACTGATGTGCCGACCAGTTGCGATGAGTTCCAATCTTCACAACGTGCTGTTCGTGCCCGAAGACGGAGAGTTGTATGTCGCGAACGCCAGCCACTCGCAACCCGCGGCAGAACGCCCTTATGTCAAACTGAATTTCTTGAAGCTTCTGGATGAATTGGTCACCCGTGCCGAGATCGACCGACAAGCTTCGCAAAAGACAGGGTTCTCAGCCAGCGATAGTTTGAACCTGCGGTTGGCTGAGGAAGCGTCGAAAGACGCGAGGGATTGCTTGGAAGGGTTGCTATGGCAGGATGAGACCTTCACCGTGGAGCTTGAGAAAGACGAGGCTGGCAGCCGGCGGCACGGGCATGAGTGCTTGGTGCGGTTCCCGTCCCCCATGCCCTCGGGAGATCCTATCAACGATCGGGTAGCCATGGAGTGGTATCGTGCGGAGCGGGATGGACTGTTGCTGTCCAATGCGCCTGCGGTCGTGGTGGTGCACGAATCTGGACGTTCGATGCCGGTCGGGCGATTGATCGCTCGCGGGCTGAGCAAGCAAGGCGTGCATGCGCTGATGTTGCAGTTGCCCACCTACGGTGTACGCCGCAATGAAGCGACCAAAAAGAGCGAAGGCCAAACGCTGATCGACGGACTCAAGCAAGGGATTGCTGACGCGCGGCGAGCCTATGATGCAGTGCGTGTTCTTCCTGGAGTTGATCCGGAGAGAGTGTCGTTGCAGGGGACCAGCTTGGGCGGCTTTGTCGTGGCAACCGCGACGGGATTGGATCACGCCTATCATCGTTCGTTCGTACTGTTGGCCGGTGGCGATTTGTATTCGGTGCTGGCCAATGGGGATCGCGATGCGGCCAAGACGCGGCAAGAGCTCGAACGGAGCGGCATCTCGATGGAGAAGGCGAAAGCTGCATTGAACACGATTGAACCGTTGCGGCTAGCGCATCGGGTTGCACCGGAACGCACGTGGTTGTTTTCGGGGACGCATGATACGGTGGTGCCACCTGCGAGTTCGCATGCTTTTGCCACGGCGGCTCGGTTGCCCGGCGACCACCATATCGAGCTGCCAGCCGATCATTACTCTGGAATCGTGTTCTTGCCTGGGGTGATCGAACAGATTGCCAAGGTGGCGAGCGAACCAGCCCAACGTCATTCGCCGTGAATGCCGTTTGGCAATGCATTCGGCAGCAAGGGTCGATACTAAACAATGGTCGATTGTAAGAGCGGGAAGTTACGGCGCAATGACCAAGTCTTTTTTGCCGTCGCCATTCGCGTCTAGCTGCATCCAATCGACGTAGATGTAGGGCCGTTGAAATGCCTCGGACTTGCCCTTCGCATACGAAAACCACATGCGCAGAGCCGTAGCGTCATACACAACGTTTTCGACGTTTCCTCCTCGGATCGGGATCTGATTGGCGAGCTTCACGAGGGCTTCGCCATCGAGCCGGCCACGCTCGCGCGCGAGTGTTGGAAAGGCTCCACGTCCTTCGTCGTTGTAAACGACGCACGAGAGGACATTGGGGGCGAACTCGTCCTTGGCATCGTTGTCTGTCCAGACCTGAAGGCGGCGGTCAGCAGGTTCGGGGGAGTGGGCGCGGACTTTGACGGCCCGAAGTTCGTTCTTGCCATCGCCGAAAACAAAGTGGTAGCGTTTGGTCATGGGTTGTTGGCGGAACAGGTCCAGCGTCTTGGTCAAGGAGTCCGCATCGTAAAGCAACGTGCGAAAGTAGACCGTGAAGTGTGGGGCGTGGACTTGGTAGGGCGCTTCCTTTGCCGAAGCGTCTCCCATCTCGGAGAGGGCGATGCCATGAACATTCATGCCCGTGTGGGCTCCGATCATGCCCGCAAACGTGGGAACGATATGCGGTGCTCCTTGGTCGGGGATGTAGACGACGACCACCGGAAACTCGTGGGCTCCGACTTCCATGCTCCAGTCCAGATTGCGAGTCTGATACAAATGTCCATCGACGGTAGCATCCCCCCAGGCCGCGATACTGCTGCAAGAGTATGGCATCATCAGCGGGATTGCGTGAACCGCTTGAAGGGTTGCGAGCGATACGCCAGAGCCATCGGCTAGTCCGAGCAGCTCTTGCTCCAAGCGGTCATCGCCAAACGCGCTCGTGCGAGCCCAGACTTCGGCCAAGGTTACAGCGTCGACATCCAGCTCTTTCATGATGCCTTGGACCGCCATGGGAACAAAGGCTTGGATCTCTTTGGCGGTCAGTTTTCCAAGGTGGTAACCCATTTCGTAAGGAGTTCCTCGCACGACCACGCAGGGAGCAGAGACGTCTCCACTGCCGAGGGTAATGCGATGTCCATCGCCACCGACGTCGGGCTTGAGGAAGGGCGAGGGAGTGTCGACGGATGCGATCGAGGCCGATGCAATGGAATCCGATTTGTTGGAGGGAGATTGGGCCCATCCATGGGCAGCCCCGTGGACAGCGAGGGCGAAAGCAAGGATCGGAAGCAATCTTGGAAGGCGAGACGGATGGAGTGGTTTGTGCATATTGATGTCTTAGTGGCGAGGGAAAGAACTCGAAGTGTTCTGATGAACAAGGGGGCAGGGGGAATGGATTCTCGGAGAAATCCGATCCTTCGGTGCCACAGAAAGTTGGTCGTGGAAAACTGCGGCCAGTGGAGTAGGCGCAACCCGTTCACGCATCTTACACTCATGATGTATGGGGCGATCAGCCCCCGCACGCTCACTTCAAGGTGAATCTAGACGCTTTTCTGGAGTTGAGATTATGGTTAGGAAGTTTACTCGTCCGGGTTTCACGCTAGTTGAGTTGCTGGTGGTGATCGCGATTATTGGCGTGTTGGTGGGACTGTTGCTACCTGCTGTACAAGCGGCGCGAGAGGCGGCACGGCGGATGAGTTGCAGCAACAACATGCGTCAACTCGGATTGGCAATGCAGAACCACGAGTCGGCCTACAAGTGGGTCCCGACGTGGGGGAAGGAGTTTCCGCTAACCGATACCTATGCTGCGGCTGGCAATCCCTTCTTTGCGTTGCTTCAAGATGCTCGGCGACCGTTTGGCGTGTTGGGCCAGTTGCTGCCCTACATGGAAGCGAACACGATCAACAACGCGTTCGATTTAAAGAAGCCATTGATCGATCCTCGCAACATGCCAGCCCCGTTTGCCAATGGGCAGTTGCCTGCCTCAGCGATGACGACGATTCCAATTTACGTTTGTCCGTCGACCCCTACGGTGCAATCGGACTATGGTCCTTATTTGGCTCAGTATGGAGTGGTGCCATCTGGGTCGGCATTGATCTTGCCTCGTACCGACTACGTTCCACTGCGCGGGTTGCACAGTTCGCTCGCGGCATGTGTTAGCCAACCTGCAGCGAACACAGACAACGCCATGTTGGGTGCCACGAATGCTCAGATCTTGACGCGTCCGTTCGTGAGGTTTGCTGATGTTACCGACGGACTTTCCAACACCATTTGCTTCATCGAAATAGCGGGCAAACAGAAGTTGTTCTTTCGAGGCCAAGGCTATCCGGGAGGATGGACCGCGTCTCCTCCTGAGTTTGTGCTCAATTCGTTCTACGGCGATTGGAACGTTGCTCGATATGTGCGCGGATTGAGTGGGGCGAACCGGTTGAATCCCTTGCAAGCGGGTTGCTCGGTGATGAATGTGGTCAATCAAGACAATCCCTATTCCTTCCACGGCAGCGGTGTTCAGACGGTGCGAGGAGATGGTTCGGTGGTCTTCCTGTCCAATAGCATCAACGTCTACACCTTTGTCGCATTGGTCACGCGGGACGGCCAAGAAACGTTCGAGCAGCCGGAGTAATCGCTTCGAGGATTTGTTCGTTGGATCGCAGGGCTGGAACACATCGGTCCCAGCAGCGGCGACGCGAGCGATTTACCGTCGGGAGTTCGTCTCGCGGTGTCGATGCGGTACCCTTGTGCGGGGAGTCGCGATTTTCCTCGGCGATTGCTGGGATGGTTCTCGCGTTAGCTTCTCGCTTTTTCTTTTTCTCTTTTGGAATCGGGGCATTTCATGCTCGGTTTGTTTTCTCAATCAAAGAGTGTTTTGCGGCGGTACGCGACGTGTGGAGTTTGGCTCGGAGCGATGCTCGCCTTCGTGTTCATCGGCGGATGCTCGAGCAAACGGTCGCTTGTGGAAGTGGGCGGCAGCGTCATGGTCGATGGCAAACCCGCGGATGGCGCCACGATTATGTTCTTTCCCGAGAACTCTACGGCTCGTTTTGTTTCAACTGGTCAAGTCGGCCCCGATGGAAACTATTCCTTGACTACGGAACTGCAACCGGGAATACCGCTTGGCAAGTATCAGGTGACCGTCATTTGGCCGGATCCAGGGAAACGTGCAGAGGGTGCAAAGATGTTTCAAGGAATTGCCGAAGAGGGCCCCGATCTCTTGAAGGGCAAGTATGCGTTGCGCATGGACTCGGGGTTGTCTGCTGAAATCACGCGTGGAATGAAGGAGATCCCGCGGTTCGACTTGAAGCTACCATAACCGTTGTGGCGTGATGCAGAGTTTCTCGTCCGATTCGCAGTTCATGTGAGCAGTAAAGACAGCGAGTGACAACAACTGGAGTAAACCGATGTGCTTGCGATGGATGCTGATTGCAGTGATTGGATTCTTTTTCATGGAAGCGTGGGTTCATGGCGAGCCACCTGCGGGTGTTCGTCGAACCGCGTTGGATGAGTATGTCGGTCGTGAAGATTCGGCTTACTCATGGAAGCTTCAGAACTCCATACGCGGCGACGGTTGGACGATGCATGTCATTCGGTTGACGTCTCAGACGTGGTTGACGGAGGCTGAGGTCGACAGGCCATTGTGGGAGCACTGGCTTACCGTGACGATTCCAGATCGGCTCAAGACCGAACACGTTTTCTTGTTCATCGGCGGTGGTAGCCACCAGAGTGAGGATCCAAAAGGGCCTGATAGTGTGACATTGGGGATCGCTAAAGCGACGCAAGGTATCGTCGCGGAACTCAAGAACATCCCCAACCAGCCCCTCGTGTTTCATGGTGATGGCCAACCAAGAAGCGAGGATGACCTGATCGGTTACGCGTGGTCGCAATTCTTGGACACCGGAGATGCCAAATGGTTGCCAAGGCTACCGATGGTCAAGAGCGTTGTGCGAGCGATGGATTGCATCACCGAGTTCGCGGCAACCGAAACAGGCGGCAAGAGACGCTTGGAGAAGTTCGTTTTGGGTGGCGGCTCGAAACGCGGATGGACAACATGGTTGGCTGGCGTCGCGGATCGGCGCGTTGTGGCTATTGTGCCAATCGTCATCGACGTCGCGAATGTCTATCCTTCACTCAAGAACCATGCAGAAGCATATGGCTTTTGGGCGGAAGCGATCGGCAACTACTACCAGCATCGCATCTTGCAACGCTTCGATCATCCGCGGCTCAAGGATCTTTATGCCGTCGTTGACCCTTTCTCGTATCGAGATCGATTGACGATGCCCAAGTTCGTGCTCAATGCATCGGGTGATCAGTTCTTCACGCCCGATTCCTCGAAGTTCTACTTCGAGGATTTGCCCGGGGAAAAGCTCCTTCGCTATGTCCCCAACGCGGACCATGGGCTCAAGAATAGCGATGCGGTGGAGAGTGTAGCCGCCTACTTTGCCATGGTGGCCTCCGGGCGTGCTTCGCCGCAGGTCGAATGGACGTTTGAAGAGGACGGATCGATGGTGGTTCACACGTCCCCTGCGGCCAAGCATGCGATCGTTTGGCGAGCAAACAATCCAAACGCAAGGGACTTTCGTTTGCAAACGCTCGGTCCTGCGTTTCAAGGCACACCGTTGCAGCCCGCAGCCAACGGCGAATATGTGGTTCCGCCTGCTCCGGACCAACCCGGATGGACCGCGAGCTTTCTCGAGTTGACGTTTGACGTTGGCGCGTCGGTTCCACTTAAAGTAACCACCGGTGTCCAAATCACGCCGGACGTTTTGCCCTTTGCGGGGATCGATCCGAGCAAAGTTCCCTACGAAGGCAAATCCAAAACGCCGCGATAAGTCCGATACCTCCCACCCGCCCCTGTCTCCCTGTCCACTACGTGCCACCCACCTAACGCGCATCTCAAGCGAGGGCGTCTCCGCCTGCATCCGGAGGAGTGCTAGTTGCTCTTCATCAACCAAACGCTTCGGTGAGCGCTGATTGTCACTGCGTTCGCGACAATAGAAAGAAAGCCCAGGGGGCTCTCGATGAGTTTGGGCCAGTGGGGCACCGAACCCGTTCTGAAGAGGGGAATCCGCGATTCATCGCGCATTGCAATCGATTCACGGCTTGAAAAGCGATCAAGTCTTCAGACACAGAGCGCATCCCAAGCGTAACGCGATTGCTTCAGCTACGCGGCCGTACCCTGATATCTACTCCCAAGCACCAGAGCGGAGTCGCTCCCCACAGACGCGAGCAACTACTTCTTCGCAAACACCTGCCGCACCGCGTGTTGCCCGCGCCGCCAGCGGTGCTGATGCTCCTGAGCATGCTGCGATAGCGACTCCGGCGAACCCGCC
>JBKCUI010000185.1:0-3109 GCA_046318495.1 Pirellula sp.
GAGTTAAATCTAACTGACCATCGGGTATTGCTGCTAATCCTAACCAAGCTAGGCTATGAGAATTTTTTCAGCCTGTCTCAAACAGAGATGGGAGAATTGTTAGGGATTAATCAAGCTAATATTTCTCGATCGCTACAGAAGTTAGAGCAACGAGGCTTTATAACTTTGCTCGACACGCCGGGACGCAAAAAGGTTTACATGGTTAACCCTCACATAGTTTTCAAAACCAAGGCCAAAGATTTAAAGGAACTAGAGGAAGATTGGGCATTGGTCAACTCAGAACATCATAAAGCTTCAGCTTAGAGCTAAGGACTGAGGGGATGTATCCCCTCAGACTCCCCTCATAGCAGGATTTAACCCTAATCCGGGCGTGTAACCTGTTAACGGGTTATAAACCTGTTAACAGGTTACTTATGTAATATTCCTCGACTTTATCTTCTAAAATTTCTACAAGCATCCCAACATAGTTTTTTACGACTCATAATCTTCTCCTAATATAGCTGTTAACAGGTTATCAAGTGCAACTTTAGTAGATTTTTTTTGCTTCTTTAATTTTACCACTTCTAAGGCTAATTGTCTAATATTATTCTCGTTAACAGCTTTATTCATGGTAATACTTTCTACAGTAGCATCTAGAGTCAGTATAAACATACTATCTGTACCATCCTCTATGGATTGCTTGTAGCTATTGGCTACAAAAGTCACATAAGGCTTTATTCCTACTGGTATCCGGGCGTGTGTGGTTTCGTAAGGGGCAACGTGACCCCGGCCCCCTTTTGTCGATTTTAGGCTCATAGCAGAAACTCGTTAACAGGTTTATATCTTCTACAGTAACCTGTTAACAAGATATTGTCAACTCCTCAAAAAAAGTTTTTTAAGATATTGACACGACTAGAAATTTTTGCTAATATTAAATTAAGTCCGGGCAATGACTTACAGGTTGTCACCCCGGGACTATGATGGGCGTGTTAGCTGGGAACATAGATCGAACCAAAAGTGACAGCATTTAAGTTTTGTTACTTTGCTAAGACAGACTCCCAGCACTCGCTATTTTAATATATAATAATTTTAGATAAAATTTAAATCAAGAGCTGCCATCAAGAGCTGCCAGTCCTCTCATTAGTTCTCAATCTAATGAGATTTTTTCTTGTCTAATAACCTGTTAACACCTTTTGAGAACACGCCCGGATTAGGAGTAAAACCTGTATGAGGGGAGTCTGAGGGGATACATCCCCTCAGTCCTCTTTGTTGGATTTTCCAACATCCCTCCTTGATTGATGACAGTCTGTCATATTCTGCCTAAATGGACTTCAATTTCTAAAGGGCAGATCTCACAGATATAAATTCGATTTTTACAAGAGGATACGGCCACCCATTTCTCCCGCGCAAAATACTTCAATTGATCATAGGAGATAAATTTTTGTTGACAGTAGGTCGTAGCCAGCGTCCATTCAGTCACTTCATGGGGATTATTAATATCTCTTTGATGCGGCCGGCTTGCAAAGATTGAGTCTTTCCTAGTTGCGTATGGCTGGCCAGATCGGCTGCGGCCATATCCGTGCATCCCATGCCTTTGTCTCCCGCCCATAATGCCCCTTCTGTTGTGGCCAGTGACAACCTATGTCGTCACACTTGGATCCGTCTGGTCTTGCTAGTGACAACTATAGTCCTCACTCTTGGATCCTAGCAGTTCCCCGAGACTCAATTTGGGCTAGTGCCATTTTGATAATTAGAAGTGTACTACTGTACTTATATAAATTAAATTTGAATATAGTTTTGTAGTATATATATAATTCTTATATTACATTTGGAAAGCATTGATATATCTTGATTTCAGGCATTAAGCAGCTGGCCTACAATCGAGAGGTCAAGAGAAAGCATAGATAGGGCTAGTACATACGTTTTACCTGATCTTCTCTCAAGATACAAGAAGCAACAAAAAAAAACCCTTACGGGGTAAGGGTTTCAAACCCTGTAATGTAGTTACACACCTACGATATAGTAGTTATAGACCTACAATGTAGTAAAATGATTATGAACGATAAAACTTTCAATTATCAGATTAACGTGCCGGAGGGGTGTATGGCGAAAACTGTCGTAACGCCTATAAAGATGTTAACAGATAAACCTCATGTTAGAGCATTTAGTGAAGGTCTCGGCCGTTTAGCTGTCGATAAGGAGTTGAATCTTACTGATAAAAATGTACTTCTTTTTCTGATTTCCATTATGGAATACGAAAATCTTCTAAATGTTACTCAAAGGGAATTATCAGAAGGATTAGGAATTGTACGCGAAGAAGTGACTAAATCCATCAAGAAACTAATCAAGGGTGGATACCTGAAGATAGTGGATAAGACCGGCCGTCAGAATATTTATCAGTTGAATCCTCACCTTGCCTTCAAGTCACGCGCAAAAAACTACAGGCTGCTATGCAGTATCTGGGATGAGGACGATTCACAACCTGATGATTCTCTAGAGGCTTAGAGCTAAGGACTGAGGGGATGTATCCCCTCAGACTCCCCTCATACAGGTTTTACTCCTAATCCGGGCGTGTTCTCAAAAGGTGTTAACAGGTTAAGCTAACACTTTTTCATCTTTTAGATAATCTAATATAATCTCATCCAAACTTTCATCAGATAGTCCACTGGGAATATTTTCACTTACTAATCTATCAATGTGAATTTTTACTTCATCTCTTGATAGATTAATGTTTTCATAATTGCAGATTCTTTTTAATGCTGCTTCAATTTTTCTACGGGTCATAATCCTCTCCTAATATAGCTGTTAACAGGTTATCAAGTGCAACTTTAGTAGATTTTTTTTGCTTCTTTAATTTTACCACTTCTAAAGCTAATTGTCTAATGCTATTCATGTTAACACCTTTATTCATGGTAATATTTTCTATTGTGGACTCTAGAGTTAATACAAAATTACCATCAGTACCATCCTCTATGGATTGCTTGTAGCGATTCGCTACAAAAGTCACATAAGACTTTATTCCTACTGGTATCCGGGCGTGTGTGGTTTCGTAAGGCGCAACATGGCCGCGCCCTCCTCTCGTCGATTTAAGTGTCATGGCAGTAACTCGTTAACAGGTTTATATCTTCTA
>JBKCUI010000186.1:0-13915 GCA_046318495.1 Pirellula sp.
CGCCCTACCCACTGCCTGGCATGCAATGCTGCGATTGAAGCCAGCGATCCAACCAACATTGTGCCCGGTCAAACCATTGCTTACGCGCCGCTGCCGCGCACCGACGAGGCCATCGCGACCCTCCCCACGATGTTGCACCGCTGGGATGTGGTGATCCTGCGCCGCAGCGACTCCCCCTCCAGCGAAATCAAACGCATCGTCGGATTGCCTGGCGAATCGGTCGCGATCCGCGACGGACACGTTTGGATCGACGGTCGCAGAGCCACGATGACCTACGCCGAGTTCCTCGAACAAGCCATCTTGGTTGGGCATTGGTCCCCTGGCGATGCCATGTCTATCGACGATTGGCTCGGCGCGATCGAAACTCCCCTGCGGAACGATTTGCCGATCAATGCGCACGATTCGCACGCGTTGCTTCCGTGCGATGAATTTGGCGTTTCGCTGCGCGTCGCCGAAGCGCCTTCCACATGGAATTGCCGGATGCAATTGGCAACGGCCAACGGACCATTGGCCGTATCGATTCAGCGCGATGCAGGTTCGCTGAACATCCTGTTTGATGGGAGTACCAACACGCATCGTCCTCCCGATGCAACGCCATCGACGCAAGTGAAATGTCCGGCCGATTGGCAACCCAAGTGGCTGCATTGGATCGTGATGGAAGACCGATTCTTGGTAGCCGATGAGACCCGCTGCTTGGGCTCGATCGAACTCTCAACCGATCCCAAGGACCCGTCGCCCCCACCCACATCCATCAACCGATTGGCCACATGGAGCCCGAACTCGCAAGGACTGCGATGCGATCGCGGATTGGTCTATCGCGGACGTGTGATGCGAGGCTATGGCGACGCGCCGCAAGGGCAGTTCCCCGACGGGGATGGAGTGGTAGTGCTGGGAGACAACGTATCGATCTCTGACGATTCGCGCGGGGCAGGAGCGGCATCCGTGCGCATTCCACTCAACGCGATTCGCGGGCGCTGGATTTCTCCAGGGTCGCCGATGGAGTCGTTGCTCGCGCAAGCTGCCTCCGTTCCGAGCGCTCGATTGCGGGCAAGCTTTGGCAAGGTCTCCCGTCGTTGAAACGATCTCGCCCTATCCAAAAGGGTTTGCCGACACGCCCATTCACGATCCCTCGCGCGGCGTAGGATACTGGCGATCATTTCGAAGGGGCTCGGCCAAACAGATCACGTAGCCATCGGGATCGACGACTTCCATTTCGCACAATCCATACGGCATACGTTCGATGGTCCGCTGCACGCAATGCGTGGGTTCGAGGGTGCTGCAAAGCTTGGGCAACTGTTCGCCCGCCAGACGCAAGTACACATCCCAGCGATACCGCGCGGGGGTCCGCGATTGGGGTTCGCACGCCCGCTGCAACATCAACTCGGTTTCCCCGTGACTTAGGATCGCGAATGCGTACGGTGGCTCCGCAGGAAACGGATCGGATTCAAACCCGAGCGCGGTCTGATACCAATCCATGCTCGCGGCCACATCGGCCACTTGCAGCACCGGGACGGCTTGAAAAATCTGAAGTCGCTTCATGAAGCTACCGATGGCTAAACCTAGGAATGGATCGCGTTATCGGAAACACGCTACTGCAAACGGACCGGCATGTCGATGCCGTGCTCCTCTTGCCTTCCTCCTCTCTGTGTTCTCTGTGCCTCTGTGTTTCTATCCCCACTCGCACCCCTCTCTCTGCGCTCTCTGTGTTTCTGTCCCCACGCGCACCCCACACCCCAATCCCGTCCAGATCGCAAGCACGATCCGGTACTTCCGCGTTGCAATGCGAACCGTTCGCCCTAGAACCCGAGACTCTTCCTCATTTCGACTCGGTCAAGTCATACTCCGGATCCGGTTCCTGCACGCATTCGTCGGTGAACTCAATCCCTTCGTAGATCTCCTGCATCGGCAAAGAGAAACCTAGAAAAGACAATTCAATCGACTCTCCCATCCCCTCAATCGTCTGCCTCAAAAAACCTCCTTCGCATCGACGAAGGACCGTCGCAATCGGCTGATGCTGTTCCAAGATGAGGTACATCTCGAGCGATGGAATCGACAAGTATGCCGTCATCTTTTCATCGAGGTCGTACCGCCGCGTCGACGGGGACAGAACTTCCACGATCAGCACGGGATGGTCTTGAAAGATCGACAAAGCGTCGTTCGATTGGCAGACCACTTGAAGGTCCGGGTAGTAGAATCGCCTCGTCTCCCTCCGTTCGATCCGAAGCTTCGTATCGGAATCAAATGGCCGACACGATTTCCCTCGCAGTCGATTTCCCAATTGAATGAGACAATTCACCTTGATGCTGTTATGTCGAATGGACGCTCCAGCCATCGCTCGGATCCAGCCATCGATGTATTCGCTCTTGGTGAGAGCTTTCTCTTCAAGCCCCAGATACTCATCGACCGTATGGTATTGCGGCTGTTCTGCGCTACTCATCGTGCATCCGTCCCCCAATCACGCGACACAACTTCGAGCCCAATAAACACTTCAAGATACCTCGAAACGATTCACGAAGGAATCATCTCCCCTCTCTGTGTTCTCTGTGCCTCTGTGTTTCAATCCCCCACGCGCCCCTTCGATCCCGAAAGCATAAGGCTCTGAGATCGAAAAACGGTCAATGTCTCCGATGAGTTGGCCAAAGACTTCCAAGCACAGCGTGAGTTGGGAAGTCGATCGAACGGTCGACGATCAGCGCGTTGCCCACGCTGGATGTAACGCTTCGTAGGCCGTGATCTTGCCCTCGTGCTCCAGTGTCAATCCGATGTCATCCAATCCATGGAGCAAGCAGTGGCGACGAAACGGTTCGACGTCAAAGGTCGCCGAGAATCCCGCGTCGTCGGTCACCACGCATCCCTCCAAGTCCACCGTCAACTGATAGGGTGTCGTCGATGCATGCCGCGCGAACAAAGCGTCGATCTGCGACTCCGAGAGCGCAATCGGCAACACGCCATTCTTGAAGCAATTGTTGTAGAAGATGTCCGCGAACGACGGAGCAATCACCGAGCGAATCCCATAGTCCTCAATCGCCCACACGGCGTGCTCGCGCGACGATCCGCTGCCGAAGTTGCGTCGCGCGATCAAAATCGACGCGCCGGCATTCCTCGGTAGATTCAGTTCAAAAGCAGGATTCGGCGTTCCCGATTCGTCAAAGCGCCAATCGAAAAACAAATACTGCCCAAAGCCCGAACGCTCGATGCGTTTCAAGAACTGCTTGGGAATGATTTGATCGGTGTCGACGTTGGCGCGATCCATCGCAGCCACAACGCCGGTGAGTTTCGTAAATGGTTTCATCGTAGGAGTGGTGGTTCGTATTGGGTGATAAAGGGAGAAGGGCAGGGCGATGGCGAGAGGCCAAGCATCACGCCCGATAGGACCAGTCGCGAATGTCGGCAAAACGACCTTCGATCGCGGCGGCGGCCGCCATGGCTGGCGAGACCAAGTGCGTTCGGCCGCCCTTGCCTTGCCGTCCTTCAAAGTTGCGGTTCGACGTCGATGCACAGCGTTCCCCCGGCGCCAACCGATCGGGGTTCATGGCCAAGCACATGCTGCAGCCCGCTTCGCGCCAGTCGAATCCGGCTTCGCGGAAGATGCGATCCAGCCCTTCGGCTTCGGCTTGGCGTTTGACCAATCCGCTGCCAGGCACCACCATCGCATAAACGTTGCCATGCACGCGATGTCCCTTCACGACCTTGGCCGCAGCTCGCAAATCTTCGATCCGCGCATTGGTGCAGGAACCGATAAACACGCGTTGGATCGGCACTTCGGTCAGTTTCACGCCCGATTGCAACCCCATGTACTCCAGGGCGCTAGCGGTCGACTTGCGTTCGGTTTCATCGTCGAATGCAGTGGGGCTCGGGATCCGCTCCGTGACCGAGATGACTTGGCCTGGATTCGTTCCCCAAGTGATTTGCGGCTCGATATCGCGGCCTTGATAGATGTCGACGCGATCGTAGCGAGCGCCTGGATCCGAAGGCAGCTGACGCCACTGTGCGATGGCCGCATCCAAATCGGCTGGCGCGAAAGGACGTCCACGCAGGTAGGCATACGTCGTGTCATCGGGCGCGATCATCCCAGCCCGGGCTCCCGCCTCGATCGACATATTGCATACGGTCATCCGTTCTTCCATGCTCAGCCGTCTAATGACTTCGCCGGTGTACTCGAGCACGTATCCCGTTCCGCCGGACGTGGTCAGTTTGCCGATCAAATACAGGATGAGGTCTTTGGCGGTCACGCCTGGAGCCAACTCGCCATCGACGCGCAGTTCGTACGTTTTCGGTTGGTACTGAAGCAACGTCTGCGTGGCCATGACGTGTTCGACTTCGCTGGTCCCGATGCCAAACGCCAAGGCTCCAAACGCGCCGTGCGTGGCGGTGTGCGAATCGCCGCACACGATCGTCATGCCAGGCTGCGTGTAGCCCAGTTCCGGCCCGATGATGTGCACGATCCCTTGATGCACATCGTTGAGATCGTAAAGGCGAATACCGAACTCAAGGCAATTGTTGCGCAGCGTATCGACTTGCTGCTTGGCGATCGGATCGGCGATCGGGAGCAAGCGATCGGAGGTCGGGACGTTGTGATCCGGGGTGGCGATGGTCCGCTCTGGGCAGCGGACTTTGCGGCCGGCCAGACGCAGCCCTTCAAAGGCTTGGGCGCTGGTGACTTCATGCACGAGTTGCAAATCGATGTAGAGAATCGTTTGCTTGCCAGCTTCGTAGTGGACGACGTGATTGTCCCAGATCTTCTGGAACATGGTTCGAGGGCTTGCCGTTGCAGCGGTCATTCAATGCTCGGTTTCGCGGTGTGGGGAAAGGGGCACAGGATCATGGATTTTCGAGAAATCCACATCCGCACTCCATTATCCAAGAACTCCGTCGGTCGTCATCCTCAATCCGTCTCGGTTCTCCCGGGGAGTCCCTGACTGCCGATGCAATTCCGATTGGAAGCGGAGAGGCGACACCCCGCCGTTCCGAGCCTCACCAAGATGTGTATATTATCCACGTCGAGATTTCCTCGCCCGGCGAGCGGCAATCGTTTGCTTGCCCCGGGCCGTGTTCCCTACGATGAGTCCCAGCGACTTGTCCTCCCCGACGCCGAATTAAAGGAATTGATGCAGTCATGTCCGACGTTGACTCCCTCCATCAGCGAGGCAAATCGCTTGAGAATGCCTTCTTCTCCGCCGACGACCAGCAGTTGCTCGAGCAGTTGCGTTCCAAGCTTTCCACAGAGCATTCGGTGCAGGAATTCCGCGCCGCCACGGGCATCCAAGACGAACAAGTCTTGACGGCGCTGACCAAACTCGGGGTCAGCCCAGCCACGCTTGTCGCCGCCCGCGTGTTGCCTCTGGTCGCTGTGGCTTGGGCCGACGGCAATGCCGATGCCACCGAAACCACGGCCGTGACCACCATCGCCGGTCGCCACATCCCGACCGATTCACCTGCCCACGGGTTGATCAAGCGATGGCTCTCCGAAAAGCCCTCGGAAGATCTGATCGCAGCTTGGGAAGCCTACACCGGATTGATCCTGTCGTCTTTGCCTGCCAACGAAAGCCAGTCCCTAAAGCGCGAATTGCTCGATGAAGTCCAAGAAGTCGCACAAGCAAGCGGCGGACTGTTGGGTGTCGGCGCCGTCTCGAAATCCGAGAAACAACTCCTTCAACGCATCACCCGCGTGCTCGGAGCCTAAGCCGCGCCAGGCTTGCAATCGCTTGCTCAATCTGTCCCGTTCGGATCGCCAACCATGGCGAACGAACGGTTTCCTCCGGCATCGCTAGCCAACCTTGCTCTCCCAACTTTGCTGTTCGGATGCCTGAACCATGACCAACGCTCCCAAAGTCGTCTGGCATCCATCGGCGATCACCACAACCCAGCGTGCGGAGCAGGCAGGGCACGGCGGAGCCGTCGTGTGGTTTACGGGCTTGAGCGGGTCCGGCAAAAGCACGATCGCCAACGCCGTCGATAGCATGCTGCATGCACGCGGTCTACGCTCGTTCCTGATCGACGGCGACAACGTCCGTCATGGACTGTGCGCGACCCCGTCCATGCTGGCCTCCACCCATGGCGAGGGCTTTGCCAAACGGTTCGGACTTGGCTTCAGCCCTGAGGATCGCGAAGAAAACATCCGACGAGTCGGAGCCGTAGCGCAGCTGTTCGCATCGGCTGGCGTGATGTGTTTGACGGCGTTGGTCAGCCCCTATCGCCGCGATCGCCAGCGCGTGCGCGCTTGGGTCGAAAACCAAGATCCCGGCAACTTCCTCGAAATCTACATCAACACCCCCTTGGAAGTGTGCATGCAGCGCGATCCCAAGGGGTTGTACCGGCAAGCTATCGCCGGGGAGATCGCGCATTTCACCGGGATCTCCGATCCGTACGAAGCGCCTGAAAAGCCGGACCTCGAACTCGATGGCAGTTCGGCTCCCGTCGAGGAGTTGGCCAAAACCGTGCTTCAATTGTTCGTCGATCGCGGCCTCATCCAAGCCGTTGCAAACCACGACGGGAACCATCGTCATGCCCAGCCCCAGTGACTCCCAAAACCCCTTTCCGAATAACCAAAATCCCTATCAGCCGGCCGGCCCGCGAAGCGGCCAACCCACTTCTGGCATGGGCCTCCCCTACGCCAGCTCGCCCGACGGCACCGTCACATTGCGGCTGGCTTCTTTGTGGCAACGGTTCGCGGGCTTTGTCATCGATTCATTCATTCCATTGCTATTCGTCATTCCTGGGATGATTCCGATTTTGATGACCGTCTTTCGACTGGCCGCCATGGAACGCAACGGCGGGCAGCCCGCTCAACTCGATAGCACCGGTGTGGCTATGCTGTGCACCGGCATCGGGATCATGGTCATCGGCGGCCTGCTGCTGTTTGTCGCGCAGATCTACTTTCTCTGGGTGCGCAGCCAAACGATCGGCAAGATTCTGATGAAGACTCAGATAGTCGACTTTGAAACGGGTAAACCGGCGGAAGTGCTTGCCACCGTGGTCCTTCGAACAATCGTCAACGGCCTCATCGCGAATCTGCCCTGCATCGGGGTTATCTATGGATTCGTCGATGTCTTTTTCATCTTCCGAGATGACCGTCGTTGCCTGCACGACTTGCTGGCTAGCACCACGGTCGTCGATATCAGCGATCGCTAATCGATTCGCGTTCCCTTCGCGGACGCTCGATCATTATCGGGTTGGCTCAACGCCCCCTTGTTCGACCCCGATCACCACGCGCGTGGTGTGCGTTTGCCCGGCGATCAACTGCAATGCATGCTCGCGAACATTCGCGGTCTCGATACAGCACATCCGCAGATACTCATCATCCCCGAAATCTGCCATGCGCTGAGACTTTGCAATCCACGGATTCCAAACCACAGTCGAACGCGAATTCTCCGAGCGGACATGGATGGTGCGGTTCCACGACATGTCTTGGATTCGGATCTCGCGAGCTTCCCCCTGATAGATGCGATCGGTTTCTTCGGTGAAGCGGATCGGCCGTTGCGTTGCCGGATGGATGACCGAAGTCAACTGATCGAGGTACGGAAGCGCTGACAAATCCCCTTCGACAATCACCGATCGAATCGAACCGATACTGAAATAGGTATGCAGCGCAATTTCAAACGATTGCGTTGCATCCGAGACATTCTTTGCCGAGAACGACGCGGTCAGCTCTTTGCCGAACACGAATCGCTGCTCGATGGCGAAGGGAAAAACATCCAGTCCCAACACGACTTCCACATCGCCCGAATAGACCTCCGTCTGACGGACCGTCCAGGATTGTGTTCTCGCCCAACCATGTGCGGGCTGTTCAGGTGCGTTCGGTTGAGATCCAAACCACGGAAAACAAATCGGCATCCCACCACGCAGCGCGCGTCCGGCTGCGACGGTCGCTTGACTGCTGGTGAACAGAACAGGTCGGATCGCATGCCGAGGATGGAACTCGGCGACTTGAGCCCCCTGCAGATAGAACATGGCATGACAATGATCGGTATGCACCTTACCGACAAGTAGCCCTTTGGGATGCGCAACAAATTCCAGCAGGTCTCCAATGGCATGTTCGTCGTTCAATGCCTGAAGAGCTAGTGTTTGAGTCGTCATGCAATCGCGGTTCTTGGTGCAAGCGTGCGTGGAAACAAAGAAGACATCGCTCGTAAGATCGCTCATCGCGGAGCCGACATCTTGGCAAACGATAACCCAAGACGAATGGCGTTGGAACAGCATCCTTTAGGGAATTCGAACCCTCGAACTGCATGGCTGTAGATTCTTCACGTATGATGCCTTGGGATCTGCGCGATGACGTTTCGTCGTACACAGACCATCACCCCATCGATTCGTTGACATCCTCGAAGTTTATCTTCCGCATAAGCCATGCAAACCCAAGACTCCACGGTATTAATTACAGGCGCAAGTTCTGGATTAGGATTGGCCTGCACAGAGCGATGGCTGCAACGGGGCGGTCGTGTTCTCGGGCTCGACTTGGCTCCCGCCCCACCTTCCTCCGCATCGCAGCCTGCAGATCGCTACTGCCACATCCAAGCCGACGTCACCGATGCGGATGCAGTGCAGTCGGCACTCGCACAAGCGGCCCAACAACTCGGTCCGATCCGCGGCGCAATATGCTGCGCTGGGATCTTGCACGGGGAACGCGTCGTCGGTCGCGATGGCCCAGCATCGCTCGATGCATTTCGACGCGTCCTCGAAGTCAACGTCGTCGGGACCTTCAACGTGGTGCGCCTGGTGGCCGATGCCATCGCGCATCAACCGACCAGCGATCGCGATGCGGAGCCAGGCACCGATCGCGGAGTGATCGTGATGACCGCCTCCATCGCTGCCTTCGAAGGGCAGATCGGCCAGTCGGCATACTCGGCTTCCAAAGGCGCGATCGCCGCCATGACATTGCCGATGGCGCGCGAACTGGCTCGCCACGCGATCCGCGTCGTCAGCATCGCACCCGGCGTATTCGAAACCCCGATGATGCGATCCGCTTCCGAAAAAGTTCGCCAACCGCTGCTGGATATGGCGGTCTTCCCAAAACGCTTCGGCCTCCCCGAAGAGTTCGCATCGCTGGTGGAGCATGTCTTTGAAAACCCCATGCTCAACGGCACCGTGCTGCGGCTCGATGGCAGCCTTCGAATGTAGGCCTGACGGTTCGCCTCCCTTCCAACTCAACGATGGCACCGGCAGCCGCATGTGTGAAACATCGCGCCCCATTTGCAGTTCCATGGCGCCCGATCCTCGCTCGCTTCGGTACACTGAATGAAGTGCTGCCAGGGCCAATCCGCCCGCCAGCACCCCATCCTCTCATCCAAATTGGAAGGCCCATCATGTCGCAGACCACCGAGCCAACCTCCCCCTCGCGCAATCCCTCCGCCCATCGCGTCCCCGACGCCACCGATGGCCGCGACGCCTTGAGTCTGATCCTCGCGCAAGCTGGCAAATCGGCCGATGAGATCGCTTCGCTCTCCACCCTCGACGAAGCCGACAAACTGGCTGAGAACCAATTCTCCGGTGAAGCCCCAACCCTGGCGAGCTTGTTTGGCACCGCACGCGCCACCGAGTTCGATGCGGGGGTGTTCCAACCGACCAAAGAAGTCGCCAGCGTGATGGCGGATTGCGTGCTGTTCTTGCTGGAACGCAAAAAGAAAGGCATTCTGCTCGATCACCATAAAATGCTCTTCCAACCCGACACCATTTCCGGGCTGGCAGAACGCGGCTTCTTTGGACTCGCCATTCCCAAGGAGTACGCGGGCAGCGGTGCGCGGCTCGGGGACCTCGGTCCGCTGCTGCGAACGCTGACCATGATCCATCCCGATCTGGCGGTCATGTTCGAAGTCCACAACTTCTTGGGGCCTGTCACGCCGCTTCTCGACTTCGGCACCGAAGAACAAAAGCGCGAGTACCTTCCCAAAATGGCCCGCGGCGAACTCCTCGGCTCGTTCGCGCTCACCGAACCCGATGTCGGTGCCGACCCCAGCAAACTTTCCCTCACCGCCCGCCGCGACGGAGACCGCTACCTCGTCTCCGGCGTCAAGTGGCCGATCACCAACGTCGTCTACGGTGGCATCTGCGTGCTAGTCCTCAAGCTCGAAGGAGACGGACTCCCCAAAGGCCGAGACTCGGCCATGATGATCTTTGAAGTCCCACGTGCGGACAACGAACATTTCCGCATGGTGCGCAATCGTCTCACGGCCTTCGACTACCTTTGGAACGCGCGCTTCCGATTGATCGATTACCCCATCCCCGCCAGCAAACTGCTCGGACCTCCCGGCCGGGGATTGGCTCAAGCCTTCAGCTCGCTCGCCAAAGGGCGCGGCGGCATCTGCGTCAACAGCGCAGCCAAGATCTTTCGCCTCATCGCTCAATTGGTCCAAGACCCACTTCGACACGAACTCAACGCCGGCGGTCTCACGCAAAAGTTCCAGCCCGGCGGTTGGCTCTCGTTCCGTAGTACCTTTGGCAAACCGATCGGACAATCGCCGCGCATCCAAACCTGGATCGGCAAAGCCACCTGTCATGCTCTCGCCAGCCGCATCCTGGGCGATGTCTGTTTTCGACTCGCTGCCAACGGCGTCCGCGATGAAACGATGGGCATGATCGCCAAGGTCTACGCCACCAAAGCCCTCCTCGATACGGCCATCCATTGCTACCAGATCCAAGGGGGCCGCTCGGTCCACGTCGATGAACGACGCCACGCTGTGCGCGAGCAAGGCGAAGCGGCCAATCAATCGGGACGCGATTACATCGAGAACTACATCGGCGAGAACATGCACGAGTTCACCATCGCCACGGTCTACGAAGGCCCCAATCCGGTGCTGGCCGACGTCGGGGCTCCCAACGCCATGACGCGCAACCTTCGAACGCAATACCTCGAACCGATCGGAATGGCCGAAGCCAAAGGAAGTTTCGGACTCAAAGAAAAAGCCACTTTCGGCTGGGTCGTGGCACGATCGATGCTCGGCTCATTCAACCCGTGGCCCGGCAACCTCAACGGCGTGCGCAACCTGACTCCGCAAAAGAAACGCTGGATCCATCGCGCGCTGCACCGCAACCGCGTCCTCGGTCGCCGCATCCTGTGGATCATCGCCCGCTACCAAAAGAGCTTCGTTGAACAAAGCTTCTTGCTCGGCGACGAAGGGGGCATCTTCGATCGCCTCTGCTATTCGGTCGCGTCGCTGGTCTATGCCATCGCCCTGGACAAACCGCAACCGGAGTATGCCATGATCGCCGAAGCCCTCGACCTCGAAGCCGAACTCCATCTGCGAGGACGTCCGGCGTCACCTCGACTGCAACAGCTTTGGGCCGACATCGGTCGCGCCGTCATCGATCCTCAATCGGTCCTCTATCAAGAACTGATCTCGGACATCGAAGTCAGCGGCATCCCGCTCGATCCTCGCACCATCGATCGCCACATTTAGTCCTCGATCGCGTCAACGCTTCTCCTCCCCTCCATCGAGACCGCCAAAGTGCCCCATTCCATCCTCGTCGAACCCATCCGTCGCGGCATCGCCATCGTTACCATGAAGCGGGCCGAACGGCGCAATGCCTTGTCCATCGCCATGATGAAGGACTTGGTCCAAACCGTGCAACAGCTCCAGCAGGACGGCACCACGCGCGTAGCCATCTTGAGGGGCGACGGCCCGGTGTTCTGCGCAGGACTCGATCTGGCCGAAGCCTCCCAGCCCAACTTGGTAGTCGAATCGGCCCACGGTGTGGCGTTGACGCTCAAGGCCCTTCGCTACTCGACGCTCGTCACCATCGCAGCCGTTCATGGCGGTGCCTACGCAGGCGGGGCAGGGGTCATGGCCGCATGCGACATGGCCATCGGTGCTGCCGATGTGAAGATTGGATTCCCCGAAGCCCGCCGCGGGCTGCTGCCAGCGCTGATCAGCGATGTGCTCAAGTCCAAGGTGCGCGAAGGGGATCTGACCGAGCTGTTCTTGCTCGGAAACATCATCGATGCGCCTCGCGCGCAGCAAATCGGATTGCTGCAGCGGATCGTGTCGAGCGAGGAACTGATTCCCGAAGCCCTCCGCATGGCGGACGATATCTTGGCCGGTGGTCCGCAAACGATCATCGAGACCAAGCGATTGATCCATCGCGCTTACGAAGGCCCCAACTATCGCGACTATACGAAGCTCGGGCTCAACAACACCGACTCGCAATCGACGATCAAAGAGCATCTCAAAGCGCGTCAAAGCCCCGAGGCAGCCGAAGGGTTGGCCGCCTTTCTCGAAAAACGTCCCCCGTCCTGGATGCAGCCGTAGAACGGTTTGCCTATTACCATCAGCCGGCGTTGTCTCCCTTTCAGCCTAGGGTGTCTCTCATCAGCCGGGGTTTTGGCGTTAGCTCCGATTACCGAGCGGCGTCTATCCCCGACTCAACTCAATCATCGTTCAGCGCAGCGCGTAATCTGGGCAAGGGCAATCAGATCAAGTCGTGGTTACTACCTTTGTTTTCATCGTGAAATCGGATTCCAACTTGAAAACCGATGCTAAAGTCAAGGCCGGCCAAGGCTACGACCATTGTTCAGTTCCCGCAATCCCTTCTTAATCATTGCTGACCTGCAATCACGCAGGTTCTGCTATCCACGTATTCGTTTACATCATTCATTTATTGATCGCCATCTGCGACAGGAACTACGGCAATACGAAAACCGCACGTAGGACCTACACCGCCATTGACAATTCTTTTTGCACTAAATCCGCTCCAAGTAGCGTCGAGATCCCAACCACTACCACAGACCGTGTGACTTGCGCTCTTCTCGCTTGTCCACTCAGCCACATTGCCGTGAACATCAAACAAACCACCAATGCTCGGTCGAAGTTCTCCCGTACGATGAGGGCCGCCCCCTGAATTCATTCGATACCATGCATACTCGCCGAGTAGGCTCTCACTCGTTCCAAAACTATACTGTGTCTCCATCCCAGCAGTCGCCACATACTCCCATTCCGACTTTGTCAGCATACGAAAACCACGACGACGGGAATCCATCAGCCATTCCCATTGCGCTGGGTCGTCGACTTTCCCCCCAACCGGTTCTTGCCCGTAACATTGATTCTCTTCCCCTGGCATAAATGCCGCAGTTAACCAACGACAGTAGTATATTGCTTGATCAAAACTAAGGAATACAACGGGATCATTTGGAGACAGCCTTCGCCCCCGCAACTCTTTGCTGATCAACCCAGGAGTCGAATCGCAAAAGTGCCGATGCTGATCCAAATCGTGCGGACTGAACTGTCGCCAAGTTACTTCCCGATCACTTACGGCCAACGGTCCGGGAACACTTACCGTCGTGGCTTTGCGTAATCCGCTCCGCATCTCGAATTCCCCGCCTGGAAAGACCAGCATCGTGAAGTAAATCGGTGCCGCCAGGTCAATGAAGTTGGGATCACTGATTGGGGTGCTTTGCTTGCGCGGGTTGCCTTCAAACCCCGGCTCTACCTTGACAACGTACCACTCTCGGTCTCCTCTGGGATCATAGGCCAGTGGCGTTTCATCGATTGCTCGGACTGCGGTATTCTGGCCCCAACGCTGCAACAACCACCCAAGAGCGCTATGTACTGCGCGGCTCGGATGCGTCCGATACATCTCAATTAACTCATCGACAAATCGCACCCGCTCGTATGTTGGTAGTTGTGCGACAGTAAACTCGCCTAGCCCTAAAACCATTCCATATAGCCTTAAATGTTGCTGCTGACGCGGTTTTGTATCGGCAGCCAAGCCTTGTGTACTCAACTCGCGTACTCGCTGCATAATTAACAAGGGGCTGATCTCGCGACCACGAATCCGAAATATGAACTGCGACAATGCCTCGGGATCCCGGTCCACAGTCAAAAAATCGTCGATCGGCTTAGGATCTTCCAGCCGTAGTAGCGCGACAGCCGCGTTGGCTTGACGAGCAATTAATGCAGTCTTCTCTGCTTGCAAAGCATAGGGC
>JBKCUI010000187.1:0-5425 GCA_046318495.1 Pirellula sp.
CGCGGAGAGCACAGAATCAAGAAACGACGAGAGGATTCGGGTTCAACGTGACCGTAGTTTACCAATTAGCGATGATCGTCGGCTAGGACGGGAGCGACGAAGCGGCCGCGAGGATGCGGTCCGGCAGCTCTATGAACGCACAAGCAGGGCCATGCAGCCTCTCAAGCGGGCCGAGGGAGATTCGCTTTTGATGTTGCCATTCCGCTTTGAAGCCATGGGTCGGTACCACAAAGAAGGACCACTGGGTAAGTTCCAGCGGATTGACGGTGACTTTGTCTTGGTGATGAAGTAGACAGAAGACGTAGACGTGCGCGGCACGAGTCGGTTCCTCCTGAATGGTATTCGTCTTGGCATCCCAGGACTTCTTGGGCGCGATGTCAAAACTGATGGTCGACAACTCCTTTTGGCTCCATGATTGCAAGTAAGACGCCGATTTGATCTCAATGCGAATCGGGGCGTTCGCTCCGGAGGGTGTCCATTCCAAGTCGAACGCATCCCACTCTTGCCGCGCGCCATGCACGCAGCCCAACACAAGCCCCACCATATATTCCGCCAATTGACCACGAAGCGTGTTCCCAAGCAGATCGGAACACGACCACTGCCAGAAGCCTTGCACGTTGGCTTCGAGCGGCAACTTTGCGACTTGAAAGGTCTCTTGTCCCGACAGTCGCTGGACGTCGATCTTTGGGAATGGGGTTTCGGTCGATTCGGACTCCATGCGATGTCCCCTCAAGACGTTGACGGATTGATTGACGGAGTTTGTGACTCTCGTCGGGATGGACAGTAACGTAACCGATGGAGGCAGTTCGGTATCTCGTGGGCAACGACGTGGGATGCCATCCCACTTCATCGCTTGGACAACTTCCAGCCCTCGATCGGCTTGACCGTTGCACAACTGGGACCGCCATCTTTGCCGGTGCCGGGCAAGCGAGCTTCAAGCACCCACTTCGTCGAAGCCTTCTCGATCATTTCCCAGGGGATGCCATCCAAAGGTATCTTCAACCGGCGATCCCAAGCTGCATTCACTTGTCCGGCGGATTTTCCGATGTTGATGTAGAGAAAGCGACCGGTCGGCGGACCATGCGTTCGCGGGCCGAGGAAGTTTGGCTTGCCGTCGTCGCGATTGTCTTTCACCGTTACCGTAAACTCGAACGCAAGATCGGTACCTGTCGATCGCTGCGTGTGAATCGTGGTGTAGTCGTTCCCTTTCCCCTCTTGAACTCCGTAGTCCACGCCAGAGGGTGGTGCGATCAAAACAATCCGCAGTGAAACTTCCCACTCGTTCGTCGCGGATTGATTTTCTTTCGTCATGGTTGTTTGGTCTGCAGGACAAAGTGAACAGTTGGGCTCTGGCGAAATCGCCCGGCGTCGAGCCAAAGTCGACAAGATTAGAGCCTCAAAATTCGTGCCTTGCACGGGGCGAGTACGTGCGCGGCCAAAAACGGGAGGGCGATGCCGAAAACGGGAGGGCGCGGCTCCTGCCAAGCTGAACGTCCATTGCGAGTCCCGACCTGGAGTTTGTGGGACAGAAGACCCAGCGCGTCGGTTCGGCAGGAGCCTCACCCTCCCGTGAACCGGTTCGGCAGGAGCCTCTCCCTCCCGGGGCACAAGGTGCAAGGCCCGCATAAAGCCAGCCATGCAAGAAACAGGCGGCGGGACCGATGAGCACAAAACTTGCGACGGCGTCGTAAATGGGGAGCATGATGCCAGCCGAGGGAAGATAAACTGAGCATTGCCTCCCTCGTTCCGAGTTGCATTTTCTTGAGGGGTTTGCCATGTTCCGATATTCCCTTGGTTTCGCTTCTGGCATCGTTTGCCTCGTGCTGTTTCCTCTTTCGGTGGCGTCCGTTCGAGGCTATCAGACCGACTCCGGGAAGGCGAGCGCAGTCGCAACGCTGGACAAACTCGATCCAGCTCAGATTCCCGCAGCCGAACGCTTCCTATGGCAACCCAAGGAGTTGGTTGCCGTGATCGGCAGCCACCGATGGCGGCATTGGGGAGACACGATCTCCGTCGCGTTCCGTTCCGATGGCAAACTCATCGCGAGTGGTGGCAACGACTGCTTCGTTCGTCTTTGGGATCCACTTGGAAACGAAAAGGCAGCGCTGGAGCTTCCAAGCTCGGTGAGAATGGTCAATGCCGTTGCCTTTCGGCCGGACGGCCAAGTCGTTCTCGCAGGAGGTGAAGACGGAGTGATCTACGCTTGGGATGTAAGCGAGGCGGAGCCAAAGGCATTGACTCCGATCACGCCTTCGAAGCGAACGGATACAAATCCCATTGGCATGCTGGCGGGTGCATCCTCGATCGATGCCATTGAGTTCACTCCAGACGGCAAGTGGCTTGCATGCAGCAGGGGACGGCAGTCCCGAGTACGTATCGTTCTTTGGGATGCGACGCGTTGGCCGCCGGTGGAACGGCCGGAGCTTTCCCAAGCGACCGGGCCGTTCGCGTTTAGTGCCGATGGCAAATCCCTCGTGACCCAGGAGCAATCAGGCAATATCCTTGTTTGGGACCTAACCGGGGAACGGCCCAAGAAGTCGGCATCCGGTCAACTGCCCCGGCCGCGTGGTCAGATGCTGACGATGGCCATCGCTCCGGATAGCAAGTCGCTGGTAACATGCCATGGCGACTCCGATAGTTTGCTAGGCGTTATGCCGGGCGACCCGGAAGGCAGCGTGATCCTATGGGACTTGAACGTCACGCCCCCCAAGCCCAAGGCGGTATTCGGAGAATTCAAATACGACCCCATGTTTTGGATGACGCGGTCCGCTGCGTTCAGTCGGGATGGTAAGTTGCTTGCATTCGCGGCCCGCCAAAATCGTGCGGAGCTATGGGACATGACGCTTCAACCGCCAAAGAAGGTAAGCGAACTTTCCGGCTACGTGGGGCAATCCGGAACGGTGGCGTTCGCGCCCAACGACCAGACGCTGGCTTCGGTGGGGACTGGCGTCGTCTTGTGGGATCTCAACATCGCACCCCCGGATCTTCGTTCCTCCAGCTCGCCCCTAGCCCAATCGGAGTTCCTCAGTCCGGATGGACTGCGATTGGCGAAGGAAGAACCAAGCGGCTCTTGGCCCAACACGACCACTCGCATCTGGGATCTCAGCCGCCCTGTTCCCACGCCCATCAGTGAGATTCGATCTGGCAAACCACTGGGCTTTGGAGCCGATGGAATGCTCGTCACGGTGGATCATGCAGCGATTCAAGCGATCCCCGAGTCCGCCGAGGAGGTAGAGAACGCACCGTCGAGTTTCCCAAGCTCGCTGTGCCGCTGGGATGTAAGCGGAGCCATGCCACGCCATGCGGGAACGATTCCGCTACCCTCCCTTAGCGATTTCACACCCAGGCCCATCGCATTCGGTGCCGGTGTTCGAACCGCGCTCTCTTCGGTGTTTCCCGGTGAGAATCGCAATGGCGAACTCGTCCTGTTGCGACTGATCGACCACCGCGATGCCACGTTTTGCAAGTTGCCCATTCCCCGTGAATCGGAGCTGTATCCCAGCGCGGTTTCGGCGAAGGGTACTGTCTTCGCCGCCGCGATCGGCGAGTACGGGAATCGAATCATCAAGGTGTGGGACATTTCCCAGGACGAGGCGCAGGAGAGGGCGTCCGTCCAGCCTGCCAAGATACCCACTCGGGTCCAAGGGACGCTTCCCGACGGTGGTGTGTTCGATGCAGGACCTGGAGAGCCCCGACCGTTTAACGTATGGGCAATGGCACTCGCATCGGATGGCGGGACGATCGCGCTCGCAGAGGTGGGGGGAATCACTCAGATATGGAGCGTTGCGGGCGCGGAGCCCAAGCTTCTCGCTACCCTCAGCGGCCATCAACAAGAACGCGTGATGGGGGCCGTTCGCGACCTGAAGTTCTCCAGCGACGCTCAGCGGCTGTTGACCGTTGGCGGAGATCGGAAACTGATCGTGTGGGATATCGCCAGTGCTCAGGCCATCTACACGGCCGTTTTCCCAGATGCATCCACGATGGCTGCTGACTTTGCCCCCGACCAGCGACATGTTATCACGAGCAACCCAGATGGAACGCTGTACATTCTTCGGCTACCTCAGGGACAGTGAATGCTCGGAATGGACACGAGACGATTTTGACGATTGCCAGGCACCTTTGGCTCGCACACGTTGTCCGCGCTTGTTGACCCGGTTCGGCAGGAGCCTCACCCTCCCGGGGGCACTAGGTACCAAGGATTTCAGAAATTCTTGCGGCTCCGAGCCTGATTGATTGTTGGTTTTGAATGGGATACAACAACTCCGAAATTGGGTTGACATCCGATAGTCCAGACTCGTAATGGTTTGCGGCTTCACAACAACCTGCAAGGCATCGCATCGCTCGTCGGTCTGCTGGCGGATAGCAGCGAATGGTCTTGGGCGCTGCCTCCTCCATCAAGATTCTTTCTCATCGCTTCCTTCGCTTCTCTCTCAACAGGATAGAAACATGTCGCAATTCGAAAATCCCTATGCTCCAAGTGACTCTCCCGGAGGATTCCAGAGCGAGCCAGTCATGGATGGAACCCTCGCAACCTTGAGCGAACGCTTTGCGGCCGCGTTTGTCGATGGCATCATCAACTTCATCGCTGTTGTTCCATTTGCATTCGGAGCAGGGATTGTTGTTGGCGCGATGTTTGGCGATAACGCCATGGCGCAACTGGTGGCACAAGCGATCGGCGGTGTGATCGCGATTGGATTGTTCTTGGCCATTCACGGCTACTTCTTGGCGACGCGCTCTCAGACCCTCGGCAAGATGCTGCTCAAGACCAAGATCGTGTCCGATAGCGGTGCTCCGTTGTCGTTCGGGGAGTTGTATACCAAGCGGTACTTGGTGCTTCAGGTCCTTTCTCTGATACCGATCGTGGGGGGCTTGATTTCATTGGTAGACGTGCTCTTCATCTTTCGGCCGAACCGAAAATGCCTGCATGATGACATCGCGGGTACCAAGGTGATCAAGCTTCCTGCGTAAGCGGTGCTGTTCACGGTAGAAATCTCTCGCTCGCGCGTTTTGAAGCTGCGCACTATCGGGTTCCCCCTCGTACTCGTTCTCAATGAAATGGAACTCGTACTCGTTGCCGTGTCTTCGAGTACGAGTACTGCTAGCGCGGAGTACGAGTACGAAAAGCCAAGGGGAATCGCGAAGCGAAATGGGGCGAGAATCGAACTGCGCAACTTCAATGGGCGCGAACGAGGGTTCGGCGCTGCGAAGGGGGGAAGCGTGTAAGTCCCTCGCTAACGTGTCGGGTTGGGATGGGGTAGCTGCGCGTTGCCGTGTCTTCGAGTACGAGTACGAGTACGAAAAGCCAAGGGGAATCGCGAAGCGATATGGAGCGAGAACCGAACTGCGCAACTTCAAAAGGCGCGAGCAAGGGTTCGGCGCTGCGAAGGCGGGAAGCGTGTTAGTCCCTCGCTAACGCTTCGGGTTA
>JBKCUI010000188.1:0-38468 GCA_046318495.1 Pirellula sp.
GTGGTGGGATGGGTGGTCAACATGCGCGCTGCCCAACGGGCCAAGGCGTGCCAATTCGAGGCAGCGGCCAACCAGGGATCGCGAGCCGCTTGCGCGGGACTGCGCCATTTCCCATCGACGCAGTAGACATGGATGAACTGCGAAGGGACGATGCGGGTGACTTGTTCGAGGATCGTGGCCACACCCATGGCTCGCGTTTCAAAGCAGTCGGCCAGCTCGCCGGTCATGGTCAGCGCGACGGCTTCAAAGTCCGGGCACTCGCAGAGGATCGGCGCGATGGCATCCGCCAAGGATTGGTGTTGACGCCACATCTCGAAGGGGACGCTGCGCGACCAGCCTTCGGTGTGCGCGAATTTAAGGTTCGCGCCTCCGATATCCATTCCCAAGCAAGGGGCTAATGAAGCGTGTTGGTTCACGGGTGCGGCCATCGGAGTGCGCCTTGTGCATGCCTATTGAAGTTCAAGAAGTTTCACGCTCATTGCATCCAATGCTCATCCGCGAATCAGCATGCAATCGCCGTAACTGAAAAACCGATAGCCTTCTTCGACCGCTTTGCGATAGGCTTCCAGCATCAACTCGCGCCCTGCAAAGGTGCAGACCAACACCATCAGCGTGCTGCGCGGCAAATGAAAATTGGTCAGCATCATGTCGACTGCTCGAAACGTATGGCCGGGTTTGATGAACAGGTTGGTCTGTCCCGACCATTCGGTCAGTTCGCCGTTGCCGTGCAGCGCGGCGGTTTCGAGAGTGCGAACGGAGGTGGTCCCCACGGCCAAGATGCGTCCGCCTTCTGATCGGGCGCTATGCAACCGACGGACCACGTTCTGAGTGATCTGCGCGTACTCGCTATGCATCTTGTGCGCGCTCAACTGATTCACTTGCACCGGCCGAAAGGTTCCCAAGCCGACGTGCAGCGTAACCGCGACCAAAGCCGCACCGGCGCCGCGGATATTCTTGAGCAGCTCTTCGGTGAGGTGCAAACCAGCGGTGGGGGCAGCGACCGAACCGGGGCTGCGCGCGTAAACGGTCTGATACCGCGAGCGATCGTTTTCGACCATCTGACCATCGCGGATGTAGGGAGGGAGCGGAATGCGGCCGGTTTGTTCGAGCAGATCGAACCACGGCATCGGCGGATCGGGCCGAAACAGCACGTGGCTGTCCTCGGTGTGGGCGACGACGATCAAGCCTTGATTTTCGCGTCCTTCGGGATCGCGGAGCACGATGCGTTCGTCGGGGAGCAAGTAACCGCGAGACTTCGAGAGAAACTCAGCGACTCCATTCTCTTCTCGCAGGAATAATCCTTCCCAGCGTCCGCGCGTTTTTTCGCGGTATCCGATCAGCCGCGCGGGGATGACTTTGGAATCGTTCACCACGACGGCATCCCCGGCACGGAGGTACGATGGCAGATCGCGGACCGACGCATGCTCGATGCGACCGCTTGTGCGATCGATGATCATCATCCGCGCATCGGTGCGCTGAGCGGGTGGGTCTTGCGCGATCAGTTCGCGCGGCAATTCAAAGTCGTACAGGTCCAGTTCGTTGGGAGTACTGGAAACGGGTTCACGGGGCACTGGGGCAGGCTTTGCAAAGGCGGGAAGGGAGGATGAGGGGATCCGACACTTCGCATTCTAACCCGCAGTGCATCGGCGACGAAGGGCTCCGCGACATCAATTGCCGCAGAGCGCAGGCGGTTCCGTGCGAGGCGAGCGATGCTTGGTGGGCGGTGCTAGGGGAGTTCGCGGATGCGGATATTGCGAAACTCGACGGGGGCTCCCTCGGACTCTAGGCACAGATAGCCTTCGGCGGGATTGGCGCCGGAGCCACCGGAGACTTCATGGCCATTGACCCATAATCGGACTTGGCCATCGATCGCGCGAACGTAATAGAAGTTCCATTCGGGAGAGGGCTTGCTGTGATTCGATTTGGGGAAGCTGCGCGAGCCGTCTGGGGACAGTGGTGGGAACGGGGTTAGCTTCGAGCGTCCGACCGGGAAGATATCGCCATGGGTGGTGAACCATGTAGCTTTCTTGCCCGAGCTCTTTTCGTACAGTTCGGTGTAGCCGTGGTCGAGGACTTGGACTTCGATGCCTGCATCGGGGAGGCGATCGCGCTGCAGTTTGTCCAGCGCGTCTTCCGGGGTCCACAGGAAGAATCCCGAGTTGCCGCCGTGCGACAAGTGGCGCCACCATCCGACGAATTCGAGGTTGCGGTACTTTTTTGCGGATCGCAAAACGCCGATCGGTTTGCCGGTGCAATGGACGGCGGGGCCATCCCAAGTCCAGGTGGCTTCATCGCAGTTGGCGCGGACAAAGTCTTCTTTACCGAGTTCTTTCCAACCGTCTCCGGTGGTATCCAGTTCGATCACAGCCGAGAGCTTGGGCAGAGCATCGGCATCTTTCGATTTCGCGGTTTCTTGAGCAGCGCAGGGCTGGCACATCACAGCCAGGGTGCATGCGGCAACCAGGCGGGTCCGCATTCGATTGGAAAGCGTTCTAAGAAATGGCAATCGCAGGGAGTTCATAGGAAGGGTCTCGTGGTGGGAGGAAAGCGAAAGGGAGGGGAGGCAGGCGCGAAGGCGCGGAGGCCGCACCATCGGCGAGCTTCTCGCGTGTCTGGGCTCCAGCATACTGGATCGATGCGCGACGTGTTGCTGCCAATTCGCGCGGAAACCAGGGCAGGGTCGCGGCGGTCGCATCGCTGGCTCAGCGATCGGCCATGACGCTGCGTCCGGCTTGTTTGGCGACGACGATGTGGTCGAGCACGCGGATGCCGACCAATTCTCCGACTTTGGACAATCGGTCGGTGACGGCGATGTCTTCACGGCTGGGAGTGGGGTCTCCGGAGGGATGGTTGTGGACGAGTAAGATGGCCGACGCGCCGTCGCGGATGGCTGCGCGAAAGACTTCGCGCGGGTGGACGAGGCTGGCATCCAGCGTCCCGACGGTGATGCGATGGGAAGCTATGGGTCCGTGTTGGGTATCGAGGGTGACGATGTGAAATTCTTCTTGCTTGCCATCGGCAGCCAATCGCGCGAAGCGTTGCATGCAGTAGTCGATGGCATCGTCGGAGCCGCGAATGCGTTCGGGCAGTTCGGGTTTCAGATCGCGCAGCACGGAGATGCGCCGTCCGAGTTCGATCCCGGCCATGATTTGGCAGTAGCTATCTTTGCGGATGGCGTTGGAAATGTCCCTCAGTTCGGGCAAACTGGCATCGAAGAGCTGCGCGAGATCGGCGCCTGAGAATCGGTTGGAGAGTCGTTGGCCGGCTTGTACGGCTGACTCTTTCGGAACACCGACGCGGATGAGGATGGCGAGAAGTTGCGCGTCGGTGAGTTTGGCGGCACCATCGCGTAGGAGTTGCTCGCGGGGTCGGGCTTCGATGGGGGATTGTTTGATCTGTTCGCCGTAGACTTGGCGATCGATCCAACGATCGACTTCTTCGGGTCGGTTCGTGATCCAGCGATAGAGTGTGCCTGCCTCTTGGCTGGAGGCTTCGAGGTGACCATCGCGGGTGAGTTGTTTGAGGACGCGGGTGACGTAGGCGGGTGCGCAGTCTTGGCAACGGGTCTTGGCCCAATCCGCGGAGAACGCGTCCTCTGTTTGGATGGAATAGATCAACGACTGCAGCTTTTGTTTTCGCTCTTCACTCATCGCCGGACGCCCGAACTGCGTGCGCATTCTTTAGGGACTGGGTAGCAGCATCAGCACGAGCATCCAAACCGCCAATGCGCCGCGTATCGACCAAGCCACCGTGCGAATCCAATTCGTTCGGACCAGGCGATCGATTGTATCGGGATTCTTGCCCAGTTGCAGGCGCGCGTGCAGGGGGACTTGGATCCAGAACGTGCTGCCCCAGAGGATCGCCAGCAGCCCCCAGCCGGCGATTAGGACTGCCCATTGCCAAGGGCCGTTGCAGTGCAGGGCGAGGGCGGCCGAGGAGACGGCTTCCAGCAGCATGCACGGGGCGACGATCGAACCGATCGCGTCGCAGTGGTACTTCTCGAACGGGGCAAAGCGGTCCGGCTCGATGTAGTGCATGCTCGGATAATGCACCCGTTGGATGACCCAGATCAAACCGACCATGAACCAGGTGCTGGCAGTGTGCAGCAGCGCGATTGCAAGGGCGACACGACCGATCGGGGCCGTCAGGATTGGTTGGTACAAGCCGAAAATCAGAAGCCCAGTGGTCAGGCCCATAGAATGCTCCGTGGTCGATCGAACAAAACAGGCGCAGAACCTGCGACACCATAACCCAAGACACCATAGTGGCCAAAACACCATAGTGGATTGGATAGGCCGGTGATCGTCGGGCGGCGAATGCGGTCCAACGGGACGGCGGGATCGTATTGGGGGGATCGCGGTGGTTCAGGCCCAATTGCCCTCGACATTTCCAAGGGGCTTCATCGGGTCGCATGGGGTGGAGATGCTCCCGTGCGAAACAGTTGCGGCGCAGCGTTCGGCCCGTGGCTGAGCCTGTGGCGCGACCCGCTCAGGCACGCCAACAAAATCGCGTAAGGCTAACAAAATCGCGGGGAATCGCGGTGGGAGCCCGTTTGCCAGCCCCCCCCATGCGGATACACTTTACGGTCAGTCTACCCAACGTTTCTCGATACGATCCCCCTCGGAGTTTTTCGGCAGTGACGACTCAATACGAAGCGGCGAAAGCGGGCCAAATCACACGCGAAATGGAGCATGTCGCACGCCGCGAATCCCTTGCTCCCGAGACGATCCGGGAAGAAGTGGCAGCAGGCCGAATGGTGATTCCCGCCAACACCGTTCACTTGGCACAAAGCTTGGAGCCAATGGCCATCGGAATCGCGGCCAAGTGCAAGATCAACGCCAACATCGGCAACTCGGCCGTTACCAGCCACGTCTCCGAAGAGCTCGACAAACTGCATGTTGCAGTCCACTTTGGAGCCGACACGGTCATGGACTTGTCGACCGGCAAGGACATCGACAACATTCGCAAGGCCATCATCGCGGCCTCTCCCGTGCCGATCGGGACCGTGCCGATCTACCAAATGCTCGAGGAGCTCGGCGGCAACATCGAGGACATGCGGACGCAGCATTTTCTCGACATGGTGGAGCACCAAGCCAAGCAAGGAGTGGATTACATGACCATCCACTGCGGGCTGTTGCTCGAACATCTCCACTTGACCACCGCGCGGGTCACCGGCATCGTCAGCCGCGGCGGGTCATTGATTGCCAAGTGGATGATGGCGCATCGCAAGCAGAATCCGTTGTACGAAGCCTTTGACGATCTGTGCGACATCATGAAGCAATACGACGTGACCTGGAGCCTCGGCGATGGGTTGCGTCCCGGCTCGATCGCGGACGCCAGCGATGCGGCTCAGTTTGCGGAGCTGGATGTTCTCGGAAAGCTCTGCCAACGCAGTTGGGCGCGAGGCACCCAAGTCATGGTCGAAGGTCCCGGTCACATTCCGATGGACCAGATCGAAATGAACGTGAAGAAGCAGATCGAAGTATGCCACGGAGCGCCGTTCTACGTGCTCGGACCGTTGGTGACCGACATCGCTCCGGGCTACGACCACATCACCAGCGCCATCGGCGCGGCGATGGCAGGCTGGAGCGGGGCGGCCATGTTGTGCTACGTCACTCCCAAAGAGCATCTTGGATTGCCCAATCGCGAAGACGTCAAGCAAGGGGTGATCGCTTACAAGATCGCGGCCCACTCGGCCGACGTCGCCCGCAAACGTCCCGGTTCTCAAGATCGCGACGATGCGTTGTCGAGGGCTCGGTTTGCGTTCGATTGGAAGGAGCAGTTCCGATTGTCGATCGATCCAGAAACCGCGCAAGCCTACCACGACGAAACCCTGCCGCAGGATACGTTCAAGAGCGCCCACTTCTGCAGCATGTGCGGACCGAAGTACTGCTCGATGCGCATCACCGAAGACATCCGAAAGATGGCCAGCGAGAACACCCTGCAGCCCGCTGCTCCAGAAGCGCCCACTTTAGTCGAGCTCAAGAGTTAACCGCTCGCTCCCGTGGACCGCTCTTCTCCATGATTCCCTCCTCTCCATTTCCTCGTCACTTCTACTGAACTCAACCAACCCTCGGATACCTGCTTATGGTCAATGCCTTGACGTCGATGGACAAGAACACGCAAACGGCACCTGTCCCTTCCTCGCGAAGGGGGCAGAGCGACGTTTCGATCGGCCAGTACTTGATCAATCGTCTCGAAGACTACGGCATCAAGGATTGCTTTGGGATCCCCGGGGATTACGTGTTGAGCTTTTACAGCATGCTCGAGGAGAGCAACATCAATGTGGTGGGCTGCACGCGCGAAGATTGCGCAGGATTCGCTGCCGATGCGTATGCTCGGATTCACGGGATGGGAGCGGTGTGCGTGACCTATTGCGTCGGCGGTCTGTCGGTCGCCAACAGCATCGCGGGCGCGTTTGCAGAGAAGTCGCCTGTCGTGATGCTGACTGGTTCGCCAGGGTTGCGTGAACGAGTCAACAATCCGCTGCTGCACCACAAAGTCCGAGACTTTAGCACCCAGTTGGAAGTGTTCGAGAAGCTCTGCATCGCGGCCACCGAATTGAACGATCCAGCCACCGCCTTCAGCGAGATCGATCGCGTGTTGGATGCTTGCTATCGGTACAAGCGACCGGTCTACATCGATCTGCCTCGCGATATGGTGGATGTCGTTCCGACGGTGGTGCATGCCTACAAACGGCCCGCCACCAACTACGATGCGCTGGCCTTGGAAGAAGCCGTCCGCGAAGCGGTCGACCGGCTCAATGCGTCCAAGCGTCCATTGATTGTGGCCGGTGTTGAGATCCACCGATTCGGATTGCAAGACTTGGTGATCAAGCTTGCGGAACAGGCCGGCATTCCGATTGCCACGACGATTCTCGGCAAGAGCGTGGTCGACGAGACCCATCCGCTGTTCGTGGGATTGTACGAAGGGGCGATGGGGCGCGAGGAAGTCACGCAGTACGTCGAAGACAGCGACTGCATATTGCTCTTGGGCACCTTCATGACCGACATCAACCTCGGCATTTACACCGCCAAGCTCGATGTGAAGAACGTCGTCTATGCGACCAGCGAGCAATTGCAGATTTCATACCACCAATACCCCAATGTTCCCCTTGGTGAGTTCATCTCCAAGATCCTGTCCGCAGGTCCCAAGCCGACGCGCCGCGAAATCCCCGATACGTTGCATTTGAAGATGCCGCCGCCGTTCAAGCCGGTTCCCAATCAACCGCTGTCGGTCACGCGGATCGTCGAGAGGATCAACACCCAGATCGATGCGCAGACGATCGTGGTGGCCGATATCGGCGACGCACTGTTTGCTTCGTCGGAACTGGTCATTCACGAACGCACCGACTATCTGTCTCCAGCCTACTACACGTCCATGGGTTTCTCCGTGCCGGCGGCGCTGGGAGCGTGCGTGGCCAAACCGCAAGACCGCGTGCTGGTCATCGCCGGGGACGGAGCGTTTCAAATGACCGGGCAGGAGATGTCGAATTTGATTCGACTCGGCTTTGCACCCATCATCATCGTCTTGGATAACCACGGGTATGGCACCGAGAGGTATCTGCAGACGGGGACTTGGAAGTACAACGAGATCGCGGTTTGGAACTATTCGAAGTTGCCCGAAGTCTACGGCGGCGGAAAAGGGCATTTGGTCACCACCGAGGAAGAGTTTGATCGGGTGCTGTCCGAAGCGTGGGCCGATCGTTCGCAGTTGCATTTGATCCATGCCAAGCTCGTCGAGAACGATGCCAGCCGGACGCTATTGCGACTGGCGGAGCGGCTCGGTCAGCGCGTCTAGCAGCGGCAGCGCTGGAAAGAACGCCATAGCATGCTCCCCACGATGCGCCGGGCGGCGGCGTTGGAATCCATTCGGGAACTCGAGGTCTTTCGCACCGTTCAATGGCATGACGCGTTGGATTCGACCAACCGTTATGCCGCGCGCGAGCACAAGTCGGGGCGATTGCCATTGCCGGCTTTGGTGGTCAGCGATCGACAATCGCAAGGAGCCGGGCGGGGCGGCAATGCGTGGTGGTCTCCGGATGGTTGCTTGATGTTCTCCATCGTCTTGTCTCGCTCGGACATCGAGCGGGAGGCAGGACAGTTGCCGTTGCTGATCGGGGTAAGCGTGGCCCATGCTGTCGCGTCGATGACGCGGTTGCCCGTTCGCGTGAAGTGGCCCAACGACGTCTATCTCGATGACCGCAAGCTATGCGGCATTCTCATCGAGTCCAGCGCGCAGTATGAACCCGAGCGCTCGGATGCGTACATCATCGGCATCGGGATCAACGCTGCGGTCGATTTTCGTCAAGCGCCCGAAGCGTTGCGGGCGACCGCGATCAGTCTGCATGAAGGGATTGCGGAGGGGCTGCGCGAGTCGGCGACGCCCGAGTCGCTATTGTTGGTGGTGTTGCAGCAATGGATTGCCAATCGTCAAGCGTGGACCGAAGATGCCGATTGGTTGGCCAAGCATTGGCCGCAGTGCGATTGGCTCTCGGGCAAATGCGTCGAGATCACGCAACCTGGACAGTCGTTGCAAGGGATCGCGCGCGGGATCGACTGCGAAGGTGCTTTGCTGATCGAAGACCGTCATGGCAGAGTGTTGACGGTTTGCTCGGGCACGGTCCGGGCCTTGGATGCATAACGCGATCCAACGCGAACTTTCGGAAACTTCACTACGTTGCTTCGACTTGGTGGCGACGGTCGTCGCCTGGATGTGACGCTTAGCGAGTTGGCCTGCGTCGGCTCAGTAGCTCGGGCTCCGCTCGATCGGCTTAGCGGTAGGAACTCGAGTCGCTGGGATCTTCGTCGATACCCAAGCGGGATTGAAGCTTGAGGAACTGTCGTGCGTAGGTGTCGCTGCTGTTGTGAACGTGTTCGGCTTCGGTGATGAATCGGAGCGAGTCGTCGGGATAGACGTCGTGTTGGATCAACGTTCGTTCGAAGGGTTCGAGGGGTGATCCGTAGCAAACGAGCATCTTGTGTTCGTCGAATTGGATCTCTTGTTGTTTTTGCGCGTTGAGGACGGCGATGCCGGTGCAACCATCGTTGAGCAGCAGGTCTTCAAAGTCGTACAGCATGCTTTTGAGCACAGGCAGGTCGATGTGTTCGCGGAACAGATCGGCGTGTTCGCCCGAGTCGCCGTAGTGGCTGGTTTCGAGAACCACATCGACGGTATTGCCCAAGAGGTCCAACAGATCGAGGAAGAGTTCGAACAGACGTTCGCGGGAAGCGGATGCCATGATGACGGGGATGGCGACCTTGGATTGCGGATCGACGTAGCGATCGTGGCGAAAGCCTTGTTTGGGGATGACTTGCAGATCGAACGAGGGGCGGACGGCATCGGTCAGGTCAAACGCACCGTAGCGGAAACGTTCCATGTGGGCTTCGAGTTCATCGTGCGTCAGCGTCGCAAAGCTAGAGGTCGGGCGATTGCGAGCCGAAGCGTCGTTGGTGGGAAGGGACTGGGATCGGAAACTTGGTGAGAAGCCCATGAGGATCACTCGTCTCGATGCGTGGTATGGAATTTGTCGGTGAAGGAATTGAGTGTTTGTTCTCGATGTCGGAACAACCAAAACTAGGTCACAACCTGCGCATGCATGAGACTTCGTTAGAGTTTTCTCAGTTTTTCTGAGCGTTACAACCGTTACAATCGGATGGCATCGTGGGCAATACACCGCGGATGGCTGGCCCTGGTTTCAGAATGGCTGCGCGCGTCTTCGATGGACAGGAAGTTGCACAGAGATAGGACCGGGTAGCGCTTGCGATCATGATGCTTGATAGACGATTCACTTCCTCGAAACCGTGCAGCCGTACCGACGGAGGGTGCTCTCCGGTTGGATGGTGCTTGGTGGCGTTGCTTTGCATGAGCGCGTGCACTCGTCGCAGTCCGGCGGAAATCGAAGCCGCACAGAAGGAGTTGTTGCGCGAGATCGGGTTGCCGGTGTCTCGATTGGATAGCGCGGTGAAGGGTTCTGGGGCCCGGACGGATACACAGACGAATGCGACATCGGGATCCGGCGAATCGCCGATGGCAGAAGAACGCACGGGGGACCATCCCGGTTCGGACCAAGCGGTTGCGAGCGTTGCGGAAAACGCCGACGGGGCTCCGTCCGCAGTCGTGGACGGCGGGGTAGCGACGCCCGACTCTGCGATCGAGACGGCAGGGGCTGGGACAGCGCGGATCGAGCCGAATACGTCGCAGGTCAAGAACGATCCTCGGACGCAGCCTTGGATCGAGCCATCGCAATTGCCGAGGCTGACCTGGGAGATCCAGTACGCAGGGAATCAGCCGGTGGGGTATGTTCGTCGATCGGTAGAGCCTGCGAAGAGTCACGGACTGGGGGCACTGCGTGTGGAAGCGGAAGCCCGAACGGTGCTGCAACGCAATGGCAAGGCCGTCGATCAACGCATGCAGATGGTGAGCATTGAGAGCGAGATTGGCGAGTTGATCCGTATCGAAGGAACGATTCAGAATGGATCGAAGCGGACCCGCTTCAACGGTGTGCCAAAAGGTGGGCGGTTGCAGATCGAAGTGTTGAATGAGGCTGGAAGAACGACGCAGTCCCTTCCTTGGGATGCGAGTATGCGAGGTCCGTTTGCCATCGAGCAGTCGTTGCTTCGCCGGCCGATGCAGCCGAAAGAACTGCGAGAAGTGCGTTACTTTGATCCGTTTCAAATGGTGGTGGTCAACGCGAAGCTCGAGGCTTTGGATGTTTTAGAAACAGCGCTTTTGGACGGTGCCAGTCAGCCATTGCTCGAGATCCAAAGCACGGCGGTGGTCGGCGCGAACGAAACGCGGGCGTTGCTGTGGATCGATGGAAAAGGGGAATCGCAAAAGTCCTATTTGCCCGGCATCGATGTGAGGTCCTTTCGCTGCGATCCGGTGACGGCTCGCTATGTGGTCTCACGATCGGAAATGGAAGCCATCAGTCTGCGCGAGGTAGCGCTTTTCGGCAACGTTCGGTTGCTTGAGAACGCTCGGCAAGCAACCTTTCGAATCGATGTGAAGAATGCCGATTCGAAGTTCGAGTTGCCCAGTCGCACCGATCAAGTTGCACGGCAAGACAAGCCGCGAAGCTGGGAGGTGACGGTCTTTGATGTTGAGGGAATGGGAGAGAGCCCCGAAGGTTTAGATCATGCCGATCGAGCGACCGACCAATACTTGCAAGGAACCCCGTTGCTCAACACAAATCACGCCGCGTTGCAACAGTTTGTCAAGCAAGCTTTGGTTGCCGGTGAGATCGCCGACGATGCAGCCCCACAGCTTAAAGCCGAGTCGCTACGACAGGCCGTATCGTCAAAATGGCCGACCGCTCCGTTTGACAAAAGGATTCGAAGCGTGGCGGAGCTATTCAAAGCCAAGCAAGCGGATTGTGTGGATCAAGCCATGGTGTTGTGCGCCGCTTTGCGCGTGGCAAAAATCCCATCGCGAGTCGCCTATGGACTGCGATTCAATGGATCCAAAGTGAGACCGATGATGTCGTTTCATGCTTGGACCGAGTACCATGATGGGACCAAGTGGATGCCGCTCGATGCATCGAGATCGGATGCAGAGTCGCGGCCGGACCGCGTGAAGTTCTCCGATTCGCCGTTGTTGTCGTTGAATGGTTATGAACCCATTCTCAACATCTTGAGGCTGATTCCAGAACTGGGAATCACCCTTGCTCGCTGAGTTGCCTTTGAGGTCGGCGGAAATCAAGCCAGCAGGTTCGATCGATGATTCGCAATCCAGGGAAGAACGCTGCGATGCTGTCGCCTCGACCAGAACTCTTAGGCGTGCTTGTCTTTGCCTTGGCAGTGCGCATCGTGGCGGCGTGGGTTTGGCAGTTTGGAGTCTTGGCGCCCGGTGAATGGTTGCGTTTTGGCGATAGCCATTCGTACTGGACCATGGCCAGCAATCTTTGGCACGACGGCGTGTTTCAGTATGGGAGTTCCGACTCGAAGATTTTTCGAGCGCCACTGTATCCCCTTCTTTTGGCTCCATGGACCGGGTGGGATCATCAGGCGCCGACGCTATGGGGGGTGATGGGGGCGCGGTTGCTGGGGTGCGTGTTGGGGGCGTGGGCTGTTTGGTTGGTGATGCGCATGGCGCAGTTGCTCGGCGGGCCTCGCTGTGCGTTTTGGGCTGGGGTGTTTGCTGCCATTTACCCCGGGGCGGTGGCCATGAGCATTTTTGTGCTAAGCGAGGCGATTGCGACGCCGATGGTGTTGGCTTCGTTGGCATGCACCTTGGTCGGGATCGAGCGATTGGGGAGGCGCGGTGTCGGGGCGACAGGACAGAGCGCATCGCAGGAATCTGGGGAATCGCTAGCGAACCAGGCATCTACGAAGTTCGGGCGGTTGGGGGGCGGTTGGGTTTTTTGGGGGAGTGCATTACTAGCAGGTGCAACCTTAGGGTTGGCGTGTTTGGCTAGGCCGAGTTGGAGTTTGTGGCCAGCGTTTGCGTTTCCTTACCTCGCCTGGTGCCTGCGAACCAATCGGTGCCAGGCACCTAACGCGAGAGGCTGCAATCGGTGCCAGGTAGGCTGCAATCGGTGCCAGGCACCTAATGGAAACGCTAGCCTTACCCAGAACGCTCGGTGCCAGGCACTGGGTGGGGATTGGATCGGGGGTGGGAGCTGGATGGCGCTGTATTGCGCAGGACTGGTGTGCGTTATGAGCCCGTGGTGGGTGAGAAATTTTGCTATCACGGGCAAGTTTGTTCCCACCACATTGCAAGTAGGAGCCAGCCTGTACGACGGATGGCACCCAGGAGCTTCCGGGGCCAGCGATGAGAACATGGATTTCGTGCTCCCGTTTCTGATCGAGCAGAAGCGGGTCGATGCAATGCTAGCAGAGCAAGGACTGGCAGCGGAGTCGACGTACGAGTGGCGGGTCGACCGACGGATGCGCGAGGCGGCTCTCGCTTGGGCTTGGGAAAATCCATCTGACGTTGTTTGGCTGGGATTGTTAAAGTTAGCGCGAATGTGGTCTCCGTTGCCGCAGGCGAAAGAAGTCGGCCAGCCATGGATGCGTTGGTCGGAGGCGATCGGCTATGTCGGGTTGGTCGTTCTTGCTGGCATTGGGGCTTGGTCGCGCCGGACCCTGCGCGGGGCGTGGTGGACCTTGTTGCCATGTTTGTACTTAGCGTTGCTGCACGCGATCTTTATCGGGTCGGTGCGGTATCGCCAACCGGGTGTGTTGATGCTGTGCCCATGTGCAGCCTTGGGATGCGTCGCGATTTTTGAATGGATTCAGTCACGCTTTCATGGCACGAACTCTGGAGACATCGAACGCCACTGACGTTGCTCGTCGCGAGCACGCGGGATCGGCGCGCGGCGTTCGATGGGTTGCGATGCTCTTGCTGGCCGCGGTGGCTTGGTCCGGCTATCACTTGCTGATCGATCGGGTAGATCATCAGTTAACCTCTGAAATCGCAAAACAGCTTCGTCGACAATTCCCCGATCATTACGTCTCCGTCGATCGTGCGCGATTGGTTCAAGGCCAGTCGATCACCGTGGATGGGGTCCGCATTTCCAAAGCGACCGATCGCGGTTTGCGGGATGTGGTGCGGGTGGGCCGAGTGGTGTGCGAAGGGCCGCTGGATGTGGTGGGATTGATCCAAGGCCAATTGCCGGTCGAACGCGTTGTCGTGGATGGTCTTGAAGTTTGCGTGTGGCCGACGTCCGAAAATCATTGGAGCGTTCAGGAGCTATCGTCCGGACGTCCTATGGGAGGCCGCATGCCGACGGTGGAAGTGCGATCCGGACTGCTGCGGATCGGCCAAGAGACGGGAGGGCAAGAGCGCGAGATCATTTGCCATGATTTGCAGATCATGGCCATTGCGGACCCCGCCGGCCCATCGACTGTGCACGCAGGCGGTTCGACTTCATCGCTTGTCTCCTCGCACGAACCATCCGCATCGGACTTGATCGTGCACGCCAGCGTCGCGTCAAGTTACTTCGCCAAAGCAACCGTCGAAGCCAGGCTCTCGCACGACCGCACGATGTGGGCGCTCAAGGGAGTGGTGCAGGGACTGGAGTACTCGAATCGATTGGCGGAGCAGCTTCCAGAAACGGTGCGAGCATCGCTCGGTTTCGCCAACGGGTTCTCCGCCGAGATCGATGTGGCGTTGGCGGCGAACAACGCGCGCGGAGCGGTTTCGGTCGAAGCCTTGGCCAACCTTCACGACGGTCGGTTGCTCCATCCGCAGGTTCCCTACCCGCTCGAACAGCTCTCCGCCGAAGTGCGCGTGCACGACCAACAGATTCAACTGCGTCGTGGACGGGCCCGGTCGGGTCGAGCCGAGATCCAACTGGAATGCGATATCCACGGCTGGACTGCCAGTTCCCCCTTGAACGCATCGGTCTCCATCCAGAACTTGGCTTTGGATGAACAGCTCTATCGCGCCTTGCCCCTTGCCGTACAGGATCAATGGAATCGGCTGGGCATCAGTGGGATCGTCGATGCGTCAGCCACGATTGCTTATGACGGTGCTCGCTGGAATCCCAAGGTCCACGTCCGGGCCAAGGACGGTGGCATCCATGCCGAATACTTCCCTTACCCGGTCCGAAACCTGCAAGGGGATTTCTACTACGAAGACGGTCGCATCCACGCGCCGCAACTAACCGGCACAGCCGGCGGAAAGCAGCTTCACGGCGCGCTGACCTTGCAACGCGCTCAACCCAAGTGGCTGATGGATCTGGTCTTGAGTTCGACCGGTCCGATCCCCATCGACGAAGCCCTGCTGAACGCGCTGACGCCGCGCGGCGCAGCTCCCAGCGGCTTCCATCGTTTTGTCCATTCCCTCCATCCCACAGGCACAGTGCTTTTGAGGCGTGGCCGCTTCACACGATCGGCAGAACGTCCCGACGTTATCTCGCGGTCGCTCGAACTGACCTTTTCCGAATGCACGGTGAAGTACGACAATTTCCACTACCCGATTACCGAAGTCCATGGGCAAGCCACTCTCGATAACGATCGATTGATCCTCAGAGAGTTCGTCGGTCGCAACGACAGCGCGCGGATCAAAGGGGATGGAGTCGGAACGTGTCGCGACTCCAACCTCGAGTCGATCGATTTGATCTTCAGCGCGTTCGATGTCCCCTTGGACGATGAGTTGCAACAAGCATTGCCCCCGAGCGCTCGCAACTTGTGGGAACAATTGCAGCCGAGCGGCACCATGGATCGGATCGCAGTTCAAGTTCGGCGGCAGCGCGCCAACGAACCGCTCGATTTGCGCGTCGAGATGGTGGAGGAAGCATCTGGAGCTGGGGCAGGACGAAGTGTTTCCTTGCGTCCCAAGTCCTTCCCGTATTCGATCAACGACGTTTCCTGCGCTATCGATTATCGGCCAGGGCGGATCGACATCCGTTCGCTATCCGGGGCGCACGAAATGAGTCGCATTCAGACCGAAGGTCAAATTCGGCTGCACAGCAACGGAACCTGGGACGGTCAGATTCGATGCTTACCCCCTTCTCGTTTGATGGTCGATCAGAGTCTGTTGAGCTGCTTACCCCAAGTGCTGCGCGATCCGTTGACGCGGATGAATTTCCGTGGTCCCGTGGGAATCGTAGGCACGACACAGGTCGCTTCTTTGTCGACCCAGTCCAACAGCTTGCTACGTTCCTGGGATTTGAACATCGACCTCGAGGATGCTCAGTTGGGACAAGGGCTGGCGGCTGGCATCCGCGGTTCTTTAGCCGTCGCGGGTGAGAACAATGAGAGTGGAACGGTGTCGTATGGAAAGATGGCCATCGATGCCATGTCGGTGCGCAACATCGCCGTGACGGGACTGGAAGGCCCATTCGTGTTCAATGGACGGGAGTTGCTGCTCGGTCGCGATGCAGCGGCGTGGCAAGCAACCCACTCGGTCCGACCGCGAGATGCGGTGGCGGGGTTGACGATTGTCGATCCGAACGTGGTGCTCGCCTCTACCGGTGGCCGGGCTTCGAATTCCAATGGTGCATCGACGGCCGCTTCGATCGAGAATCGCAACAACGCGCCTCCCAAGTGGTTATCGCAACCGATCCAGCCACTTGAAGAAGTGCCGACGCTCGATGTTCGCGAAGGAGACCTACGGGCGAGAACGCTGAGCGGGACGATGTTCATCAGTGGGGTGGAACCGTTGAATGGCGAGCGAGCACGCTATCGATTGCGCTTGGTCGACGCCGATTTCCATGGCATGCTGGTCGATCTTGGTGAGACTCACACGGAAGCGACCGGCCGCTTGTCGGTACAGTTGGACTTGCAAGGTTCCGCTCACAATCTCTCAAGCATGGAAGGATCCGGCAAAGCATGGTTGCGCGGAGCCAAACTGTATGAGTTGCCGTTCATGATCAAGCTGCTCGGCTCGTTGTCCGTGAGGCCCGATGATAGCGCCTTCAACTCGGCCGACATTGCGTTCTCGATCGACGGAGATCGGATTCCGGTAAGCGATCTACAGTTGGATGGGAATTTGGTCTCGATGCGAGGATCGGGATGGGTCAATCTGCGGCGCGAACTATCGTTTGATCTGTATGCCAATGTGGGACGAAACAACGTGGTCGGGGCGATGGTCCGGCCGTTCACCCAGCATCGCGCGGCGAACTTGATGCGCATTCAAGTTTCGGGAACCACAGCCAATCCGCAGATGATCAAATCGGTACCGTTGATGGATTCGTTGGAACATGTTTTCCCTGAATCTCCTTAAAGTCCGCGATGGGCGGGCATCGATACCGCTTGGACCGACCGGAGCGTAACACGCATGGCAAGCATCGAAGCGATGGCTCGCGTTTGCGTTCGACCGGAGCGGTGAGGTCCTGAAGTCCATTCGGACCGGAAAGGTTAGATGATGGAACCCTCCTCCATTCAACGCCCGATCGAGTTGGCTCCTCTGCGATCGCAATCCTTCGGAATCGAAGCGTCCTCATTGGGGCCCGATCGCGACCCGGATGGTAGGCAATCGCGCGGGGGGCAGCCAGCGCGCCCCGCTGCGGATAAGCCCGCTTCGGATAAGTCGGTGGCGTGGAGCATCGACCCCGAGCAATCGCTGATGCAACTGCCTGCGATCTCGCAGGACGAGTCGTCGCAACTGAATCTTCACGGCTGATTGCGCGCCGCGGGATCGTCTACGGGGTTGCGAACGCGGATGCGGCGAGCGAAACTACATCCCCGGCCGCCCCCCGAATTGAATTCCAGGGGCTGAATTCCACTGGCTGAATTCGGCCCGTTGATTCCTGCGAGCGAAAGCCATGCAGACGCGGGGTCTGCTGTCGATCCTTCCCGATTGGTTTGGTCCAATCGCAATGCTTTCCATCCCTTGAGCGAGTCGAGTCGCGCGTGCCAAAATCTGTAGCCACTAAGGCAGGAATCGCATTCATCATGATCACGGTCCTTTTGGACGTGCTCAGTTTGGGTGTCGTGATTCCTGTCTTGGCGAAACTGGTCAAGCAACTGACCAACGACAGCACGGCCGATGCCGCCGCGTACGTGGGTTGGTTTGGCACGATCTGGGCCGGGATGCAGTTCATCTTTTCCCCGATCATGGGGGCTCTTTCCGATCGATTTGGACGCCGACCGGTATTGTTGTTGTCCGCAGCCGGATTGGCCATCGACTATGTCATCATGGCCCTAGCGCCCAATCTGACATGGTTGTTTGTTGGACGCGTCCTAACAGGCATTACGGCGGCGAGCTTTTCCACTGCCAGCGCCTACATCGCGGATGTGACGCCTCCTGAAAAACGTTCGGCGGCCTTCGGTCTCTTCGGTGCAGCCTTTGGTTTAGGATTTGTCCTTGGGCCTGCGTTGGGAGGCTACCTCGGGGACATCAATTTGCGATTGCCGTTCTGGGTAGCTGCGGTGTTGACCGCGATCAACGCGACCTACGGATTTTTTGTGCTTCCCGAATCGCTCCCTCCCGAGAAACGCACCCCGTTTCGTTGGTCTCGAGCGAATCCCATCGGCTCCCTAAAGCTGTTGCGCTCGGGTGCGGGTGTGCTCCCCATGGCCATCATATTGTTTACGTATCAATTAGCTCACAATGTATTTAGCAGCGTCTTTGTCCTTTACACCGACGAGCGGTTTCATTGGACGGCCGGGATGGTGGGAGGCGCGCTTTCGGTCGTCGGGATCCTCAACTTCATCGTTCAAGGCGTCTTGGTGCGGCCCGCGGTGGAATGGGTTGGCGAGCGCGTCCTGGTCTTCGTGGGATTGCTGGGTGGTATCATCGGCTTCGTCGCGTATGCGACCGTAACGACCGGTGCGCTTTTCTTCCTGTCGACGATCTTGTTCGCGCTGATGGGATTCTTCAACGCATCGATTCAAGGCTTGATGTCCAAAGGCATCGACCCGAGTCGGCAAGGCCAGCTTTCGGGTGCCAATAGTTCACTCAACGGCATCGCGGGCATGATCGGCCCGACCTTGTTTTCGACCGTATTCGAATACACGATTCGGCCCGAAGGGCGATGGTATTGGCCAGGGGCTCCTTTCGCGTTGGCCGCGGCTTGCTTGGGAGTCGGATTGCTTTTGGCAGCGCTCACCATTCCGCGGGCCACCAAACGATCGCCTCCTTCGCAAACGGCCGAATCCAAGCCTATGGCGGACGCCAACACGGATGGGTTTGCTCCACAGTTGGACTGAGGCGAAGCGTGCATTGTCCGCGAATCGATTTTCATCGAAACCTCATCGCAACTGAACGAAGCCTGCATCGCGATCCGCTTGGCGTCCATCAAGATATCTCCGCGCTCGCTGCCAAGGCGAGATGATCTCCAGGAAGTTTCCTACCGCGAGTGTAACGACGATGAGCCGATTCCATCCCTGTGTTTCCGTTCGCTTCCACGAACCCTTCCTCATTCGCGGGTTGCTGTCGATCGCGATGGCGGCAGGTTGCGGTATCGTCCAGGCCCACGACGGGGACGACCATTCTCACGCGCCGCGCGCGGTCAAGCCTGCACAGATGTATGCACCGACCCCCATGCCAGATCGGATTGTATTGACCTGGACGGGCGACCCGAAAACGTCGCAAGCCGTCTCGTGGCGCACCAGCACCGAAGTCGCTCACGCCAAGGCCGAAATCGCGGTGGCAACGTCCGGCCCCGAGTTCGTCAAGACGGCTAAGAATGTGGATGCGACGTCGGTGGCTCTCAAGTCGGATCTCAATACAGCCCACTACCACAGCGTTGAGTTCCGGGACTTGGTCCCAGGTACCAAGTATGCGTACCGAGTCGGGGATGGCGTGAATTGGAGCGAATGGTTCCACTTCAGCACTGCGCGCGTCGAACACGAACCCTTCTCATTCATCTACTTTGGGGACGCGCAGAACGACATTCGCACGCTTTGGTCGCGAGTCATCCGCGAAGCCTATAGCGACGCACCGAAAGCCAAGTTCCTGTTGCATGCCGGCGATTTGGTGAACACCGCGCAAAGCGAAGCGGAGTGGGGCGAATGGTTCGGTGCGGGCGCATGGCTCAATGCGACCATTCCCAACGTGCCCGTCGTGGGCAACCATGAGATGCACAAGGTAGATGAACAACGGCGGCAAGTGACGCACCATTGGCGGCCTCAGTTCACGCTTCCGATTCAAGGCCCAGAAGGGCTTGAAGAAACGTGCTACACGTTTGAGTACCAAAACACCCGGTTTGTGATCCTCAATAGCAATTTGAAGATTCAGGAACAAGCCAAGTGGCTCGATGAAGTTTTGACCCAGAACACCAAGCCGTGGGTCGTGTGCTCGTTTCACCACCCGATCTTCTCGACCGCCAAGGATCGCGATAACGCAGCACTGCGAGCTGCTTGGAAACCAATCCTTGATAAGCACCGCGTCGATTTGGTGCTGCAAGGCCACGATCACTCGTATGGTCGAACGGGATTGGACACGCCCTCCGATGTTCTTGAGACCACTGGCAACGTGCCCACCGGCGTGACGCATCGCGATGGACATCACGGAACGGTCTACGTCGTTTCGGTCAGCGGTCCCAAAATGTACAACGTGACACCAAAGCCATTCATGGTCCGCATGGCTGAGGATACACAGCTTTATCAAGTCATCCGAATCGATGGGATGACGCTGAGTTATGAAGCGAGAACCGCAACCGGGGAGCTCTACGATGCGTTTCGGTTGGAAAAGACAGTCGGTGAAGTCAACCGATTGATCGACTTGCAACCCGAAACCCCAGAGCGTCGCCGTCCACCGGCAACTGTTCCAGCGGGCACAGTTGCACCTGCCAATGCAGCAGCCGCTCCCTCGGGATCGAAGTAGCCCACGATCAGCCGACGATAGACCGCGAACCCCTAGGCACCGCGAGCGAGGCAAAGGGCCTAACTCTCGTTAGGTTGACCTCGCCAAGCGCTAGTTGAGCTGTGGGCTCGCGGGGTAGAGCATGACTCCGGGGAAATTGGCCGCGATCGAACGGCCGTACCATTCGGTCGCGTGCGGCCACATCAAGCTTTCTTCGGAGAAGACGATTTGGGGGTGGGCTGGAATCACCATCCAGTCGCCTGCCACGATTTGCTTCTCAAGCTCCGCGGGCTGCCATGTCGCATGGCCGATCACCCATCGCAAATGCTCGGGAGCGATCACCGCTAGCTTCTTGAGCGTCTCCACTTGTGCCGACAAGTAGACTCCGTGGTCGTTGCCGCCTTCGGCCAAACTTGAATCGTTGTGGATCGCCAGGATCGGTCCGTTAACCGGGCCTCCGAAGTTGAAGTGCGCGTCGCCCCCTTCGGTCGCTTCATGGCCTTCGAGCAATGCATCGAGCATCGGTTTAGGGTCGACCAGCATCCTGCGGTTTAGCATCACACCCACCGTCCCTTGCTCCGATTGCTCAACGATTAAGCACACCGATTGGGCGAAGAGTGGATCTTGAACATGTGGTTTCGCAGCCAACAAATAACCGGCCAGCGACACGCGCTCGGTCGATTCCGATGATTTGGGTTGGGAAGGGATTCGGTTCATGATTGCAACTCCTCGCGGGTCTGTGCCCGCATCGACGGCCCAAATTGACGCACCCAGGCTACCTTTCCGCCACTAGTGCAACTGCAGTGCCAATCGAAAGACAACCGAGATCCTAGAGGAGTTCGCGAAGGGAAAATTCGCGAATAAACAACCCGGACGGATGGGCAGAACGCCCCCGCATGCCAACGAGCAGGGCTGGAAACGAACGGAAAGGGCCAATTTTGAAGAGATCCGCGGGGATCAAGCCTGCTGCGAACGTCGCGAGCGGGGCCATTTGAGCCAGGTAAAGAACCCGATGACCCCGATCAGGACCATCAGGACCGGGGTCCATTGGGTGCGGTTGGCGATCTGCTCTGCCACCGGTTTCGCAATTTGCGATGCCGCGATTTCGGCCAAGTCCGTCGTGCCTTCGATGAAGGGCTCGGGGTTGGCGACGAACAGCGCCAAGGCGGTTCCGGCTGTCAGCGCTCCTTTGTTCCGCCACACGAAATCCATCCCGCGATCTCCATAGCGTCCGACGATGGCCAGGACATCTGGGTTCTTAGCCAATGCAGCGGTGGTCGGATCGTCGGCCAGCATGGCCAAGCGGCGGCCGTTTTGCGCCGAGAGTGTTTTCAGTGCACCGACGGCCGACTCGCCGGATTGGACCAAGATCTTTTCGGCGATCGAACCGTGGCGGAGGAGGGCTTCGGTTGCCCCTTCGCCAAGTTGGGATACCAGCGCTCGCCTAGCTGGATCTTCGACAATCCAGATCGCTTCATCGCCGTGCTTGGCCAGCAGACGGGCGGTCAGGGCAGAGTCTGTGCCGGCATCTTCGAGCAAACGCACGGCCCGCGGTCCGACGTTTCGAATGGCATCTGCGCCTTCTTCACCGACTTGGGCCAAAACGGTCTGCACCCGGGCGGTCAGCCGCTCGGTCCCTTCGTCGGCCACCTCCTTCGAGAATTTCCGGGCGACTTGTTCCACCAATTCCCGAGCCAGGGTGACTTTGCCTTGAGCCCAGCATGCGCTCGGGCAGCAAGCGATGCCGATTGCAAGGATGGAGCTGGCGAGGAGACGCATGGTGCGAGCGAGGTTGAATGGCATGCTTCGGGGTCCAATCGCAAGGCGTTGACAGTGGCTAGGGATGATTTTCCGTGAGTGGTTGGGGACGCTTGATCGGGATGCATTCCGATCGCGTTCATTTCTTATGGTACGCCGAAGAGCGGGCTTGGGTATCGGTGGAAATGGATTCGAGGCGGGGGGGCGCGGACTGTGCGAGGGCGCTCTTTAAGATTCCGTCGATGGCTTCCCGGCGGGCTCGATCGCGAGACTCGGCTAACTTTTGGAACTCGCCTCGCAATCCCAGTACGGTTTCGTCACCATTGCAGATCAGTTCTTGCAATTCGACGAGCTTGCCCGCTAATTGCAGCCCCAATTCCCCATCGGGGTCCGACCACCAATCCCAAATGCGCGCCACGATTTGGTCGACGATCAAACCTGCGATGAGACCGACTCCAAAGGTGGCCCAGCCCGATGCGGCTCCGGTGGTCAAGATGCCTGCGGAGACGCCCAGTCGCACGGCGACTTGCGCGAGCACTTCGCCCGCGATCAACGACACCAACTGCGATTGAATGTTGGTACTCAGGTCGTCCCCGACGACGTTGGCCGCATCGACCAGCGCGCGCTGGAATTGCAGTTCGAGTTCTTCCCGGCTCAACGTGGAAATCGATTCCAGGGAAGGAAGCTCAGCGATGTCGGCTCGCATGGCGACCAACATCTCGCTTTCGATGTTGCGGATCTCCACGAGGTGTTCGCGGATGCTTTGCTCGATCGCGCGCTCGAGTTGGCTCGCTGAGAAGATGCGCTTCTCGAACGCTTGCTTGAGAAACGCGTCGTGCCGTCCTCCTTCGCTAAAGGGCATCGCATCGAGTACCAAATTCCATTTGCTGCTCCAGCCGAGGCAGTCCTTGGCGAACGGCAAGACTTGTTCGTGCGCATCGCCGAACAACCGATCGAGACTGGGGAAGCCGCGGTCGAGCAATAGCTGCGTGCGGACGCTCGCTCGATCCAAATGCGAATGGATTTTTTCGAGGGCTTCGGCCGGGATCGGTTCGGCGGTCGTTGCCTGGATCGCGACAGCCCGATCCGAGGAGGCGGGTTCCGGGCGCACCCGGTGCCAGCTGCTTACACTGCAAAGCAGAAGCAGCAACACGAGCAGTAACCCTAGGTGAAAGCGCGGTTGGACCATTCTTCGAGATGGCGGAAAAGCCGTGACGGACGGGGCGCGAATTCTCGAGCTTGGTCGAGAAAAGGCTGCGATGGTTCGCTGTTTCAGCAAGCGGCACCATCGGCAGCATCTTTAGTTCAACACGAAAATCGACGCTTGGGGGCCACCCTGCCCAAAAATCTCACGAAGTTTCTCGATCTGCGGCCTCCGCTCGACCAGCCGTGTTCGGCAGGGTGGAACGGGCAGAGCCGAAACAACGCGGAGCGCAGCGCGGCCGCCGTATCCTGCGCGCGGCCCGCAAGGGTGTTGCAAAGCCTACGACCCGTTCGCAGTGGTCGCGAAGTCGTGCGATTTAGAGACTGCAGCAACAGCCGATGCTGAGCGGTTGCCGACGAGACCGATTGACGACTGCGAGCGGATTGTACGTGCAGTTCCCAGGACAGTCATTTTAGCAGCACATGGACGTGCATCGGAATCTATCCCGACACCACCATGGTTGCATCGTTCTTTCAGAAACCGATCGGGGCCGTCACTCTTTTGGGGACTGCCATCGGCGCTCCGTATGCCATCTTTGAGACCGAGGCCGGCACGTCGGCACGCGTCGCGATTCAAAAAATGATCGGCTCCACAACGGGCGGAACCGCGGCGGTTGGGGCCGAGTCGTTGGGGGCTGGGGCGGTCGCTGCGGGGAGCGTGGTACCTGCTGGTTCTTCGCCGACCATCGTCACCGATCCGAACTTTTCAGCAGCCAGCTACCCGCCTGGAACCGTGGTGACGCCGGTGGGATCGCCGGTGATCCTTTCCAACGGAGGGACGGTACCGACAACGGCGATGGGTTCGATGGTTCCAGCCACAACGATGCCGTCCAGCCCGATGCCAGCAAACGCAGGATACGGCGCTGCAACCTATGGATCTCCCTACACGGCAACCTCCAACTCCGTTCCAGCCACTGTCCCGATGACCTTTGGTGGCGTAGCCAGCAACCCTGCTACGCCTCTCAATGGTCCCGGAGCGGCCTTGCCCATTGCTCCGAATTGGGCAGCGGCGGGCGTGCCAACCGCAACCGCGCCGATGTCAGGCGGCCCCAGTCCTTCGGCAAACATCTCAGACTTTCGCGAAGTCCTGCGTTTCGATATCGGTCCATCCTTTGTGACGTCCCGATTCGCACAAGTCACCACGGTTGCTGCCAATCGGCAATTCGATGCCTACCGTGTCCCATTCGTTTCGGGAACGCGTCCCACGGATATCGCTGGCACGCTGACGTATTACTTCGATGCCAACCAGACGGTGCAACGGATCCAGATGCAAGGCAGCATGGGGGACCCTGCGGTGTTGGTGCAACTCATGGTGGCCTTTTACCACCTGGTGCCAGAGAAAAGTCTCGGTGGCCAATTCTATGCGACGCGTTGGAACGGCCGGGTCACGAGCATGTTGCTGGTGTCACCCGCACCCATCATCCATGCTGGGGCTACCTACGGAAAGTACTCTGTGTTCCTCGAGTTGAATCAGCCTTCGCATCAATACGCGCTGAGCGAAGAAGCCACCCAAATCTTGATGCAAACGCAAGTCCAGCCTCGCTAGGCGGGCGACGCTCAGGCGCGATGCGATCGCCAAACTTTTGCACGTCAAGCGCCGTTCTGGGGCTTGGACAAATTCTGTTCGCCCTGTGGGAACTCAAGCTGGAATCTTCGTCGCGCTCAACTCTGGCGTCGGCATTGGATGGGTGGCTAGTATTGGATGACACACTCATTCGCCCACCATGTACGGAGAGTCAGCCACCCATGACCGTGCGGTATTCCAGCCGTCCCTTTCGTTCTCGACGCGGATTCACTTTGGTGGAATGGTTGGTGGTGATTGCCATCATCGGCATTCTCGTCGGGTTGCTTTTGCCTGCGGTTCAATCGGCTCGGGAAGCCGCACGAAGGATGTCGTGCAGCAACAATCTCAAGCAGATTGGATTGGCGACTCAGAATTACGAAGCAGCGACGAAGCGCATCCCGCCCAGCGCCTGCATCAATCCACGCGTCACCACGAACGCATCGTGGAGCATTCACGGCAGGCTACTTCCGTACTTGGAGCAGAACAACCTCGCCAATCAAGTCGACCTCAGTGTGAACTGGAATCAGTTTCCGATTCTGAGCCGTTATCGCGTACCGACCTATGTCTGCCCATCCGATCCCAAGTCGGACATTCCGCGCGATACCTCGGTGACGGGAAGTTCCGTTCAGTTCTTTTTGTACCCGACTAACTATGCGTTCAATCTCGGGACTTGGTTCGTCTATGACCCGGTCAACAACAAAGGAGGAGATGGCGCGACCCATCCGAACGCGAACTTCAAAATGTCCGCCATCGTGGATGGGCTGAGCAAGACGCTCTGGTCGGCCGAAGTGCATGCGTGGCAAGCGTACACGCGCAACGGCGGACCGCCGACGACCACAATGCCGCAGACGCCTGCCGAAGTGGCCATCATCGCCAACTCAGGGCTCAAGGACCGTATCTTTCCGGACCGCACCGGCAGCGGTCGCACCGAGTGGACCAACGGCCATGCCCACCACAGCGGCTTCACCGTGACGTTGGGCCCGAACACGGTGGTCCCATTCACCTTCAACGGAGTCCTCTACAACATCGACTACAACTCGCGGGCTGAGGGGTCGCATCTAACATCCCCAACATACGCCGTTCTGACATCGCGCAGTTGGCACGGGAACCTGGTGAACGTTTGTTTGTTGGATGGTTCGGTTCACAGCATTGCCAACAGTATCGATCTCAAGATTTGGCGGGCTTTGGGCACACGAGCCGAAGCCGACTACGCGGAGATCGAACAGTAAAAGCTATTGGCCGAGCGATCGGCTTCAATTGCTAGAGCTCTCGCCACTGCTTCACACGCCCGAAGCGTCGCACGCGACGCGGATGCTGAAGCAGTGGCGTTTTGACTTGTTGCAGCCATGCTCCATCTGCATCCTATCGAGGACAGCTAAAGGGGATTGCGTTGTCTTCTTCGTGCGCGATGCTGGGTGCGATACGGACTTCATGAAAGCTTGACTGCCGTTTCACATAGACTGCGGCGATTCTTCACGTGCTCCCCTTACTCTTCCTAACATGCCGGGCGGGGGCAGTGCTTGGTTGTTCAAGTGCCACAACCCTGGCCGATTCGCAAGCCTCCAGTCAGGGTTTTGCTATGGCGATGGAATTCATCCGCTCCCTCCCTCGCATTGCGTGCGAGCATCTAGATCCGTTATTCGCTTGGGCCAAATCGGTAAGCCCGTTGGTCTCGATGCAGGCTGCGTTGGTATGTTGCACACTTTTGCTTAGCCAACAAGTCGAGGACGAAGGCGTCCGGAAGACCGTGTCCTTTCAACAAGAGGTCAACGGTTACACATCGGCGGTGGATACTGAGATTTGGGCGTTGGCGGCGAATACGATTCTCGAGAGCAACCCAAATGCTTCTTCGGATGCCAACAACGACGGTGGCGAAAGCCAAGTCCTGTTGCGCTTTGATGACATCATCGGTGATCGCGACGAGCAAATGCCTGTGGGTAGCCATGTCGTTTCCGCTCGGTTGTACGTCAGCGCGTTCGACCAAGGGAGTACCGTGAATTTACATCGTATGCTGGTCCCCTTTTCGCGATCGGCGACCTGGAATTCGACGGTAGACGGCGTGTCCGCCGACGATGCAGAGGCTTCGCGGCACAAAGATAGCTTCACGTTCGGCAAGATTGCAGCCAACACGTCCACCGTGGTCTTCGACGTGACCGATACGGTCTCTGCTTGGGTGCAAGGGCAGCCCAACCACGGATGGGTCTTTATCAATACGGGTGGCAACGGCTGGGACTTTTACACTTCCGAGTTCGAAGACCTCAAGCAGCGACCGAAGCTGGTCGTCGAGTTCGAGCCACCGTTGTCTGACGAAGCGTCCACGATCAGCCAAGATGCCAATCTCAAGCCTCCTGGCCTTCAAAAATCGCCCGAGTCCAACTCCGATCTTATTCGGTGATTACCGTCCACTGCTTCACTTCCAAACGTTGTCAAGGAAACGATGCCATGATTCCCGATCTCCGTTCGCTCCCGTCCCAGGTTCAAGGACCATGGGTACGTCCCTCGCGTCGCGAATGGATGATGGTCGGCTGGTTGGCTGGCGCTGGTCTAACGCTCGGCCGCTACTTCGATTTGCAAAGCCGCGCGTCCGGTTCCTCCGTTGCGCCCAAAGCCCAATCGGTGATCCATATCTATTTGCAAGGCGGCTTTGCGCATATGGATAGTTTCGATCCGAAACCCGACGCGCCCTCGGAATACCGGGGAATCCTCGACGCAATCCCAACATCGCTACCAGGCGTGTACTTCAGCTCGCATATGGAGCAATGCGCCAAAGTCGCCGACAAAATGACGGTGGTCCGCAGCATGACTCACACCGAAGTCGACCACAGCCGCGGCGAGCACAGCATGTTCACCGGCTATCGCCCCAGTCCCGCACTGGTTTACCCAAGCGTGGGTTCGGTCGTCAGTCACGAGTTGGGACCTCGCCAAGCCATGCCTGCCTACGTTTGCGTGCCCAATCAAGGGAGTCAGTTTTTGGGCAGCGGTTACTTAAGCAACGCATGCGGACCGTTCGCGTTGGGAGCCGATCCTGCCCGGTCCAACTTTTCCGTGCGCGATTTGAGTTTTCCTAAAGGCATCGACGAAAAGCGGTTCGAAGGTCGCAAGCAACTCAAGTCCGTGGTCGATCAGCACTTCCGAACTCGCGAGCAAGACGATGCGATCGCGACGATGGATTCACTCTACCAACGCGCCTACGATCTTTTGGCGTCCCCCCAAGCGCGCAACGCTTTCAGTCTCAAAGAAGAAGATGATCGCACGCGTGAACTGTACGGAATGAAGCCCTCTGGAACCGTTCTGCGTCCTTCGGCCGGAGCGCGTTTCCTCATTGCCCGACGATTGGTCGAAGCGGGTGCACGCTTCGTAACGGTCACCTACGGAGCCTGGGATACGCACGCGTTCCACTACCGCAGCATCGAGCCGCAAATGCCGGACTTAGACCGTGCACTCGCCGGTCTCGTCCAGGATTTGGATCAACGCGGTATGCTCGACAGCACGCTGGTTTTGGTCACTAGCGAGTTCGGACGCACGCCCAAGGTCAACGCAGGCGGTGGTCGCGATCACTGGCCTCGCGTGTTCTCGATCGTCATGGCTGGAGGTGGCGTGCGACGCGGCCATGTGTACGGCGCTTCGGATGGATTGGCTGCAGAACCCGCCGACCAACCTCTCTCTGTCGAAGACTACGTCACTACGGTCTATCACTTGCTCGGTATCGATGCGAACAAGCCGCTCATGTCGCCGGGCGACCGCCCGCAACGCATCGTCACCGATGGCTCGGTAGCACAAGGACTGTTGGCCTAATGCAATCGCTTCATCGACCTTTATGCGGACCGTCGCGTTGGACGGTTGGCGCTGCGCGAACATGTTGCTTGGCAATCGCGTTCTTTTTGCAATGTAGCGCCTTCATGGATGCCGCTCCCCCCTCCATGGAATCCCTCTCGCCCCCGGTTGCCTGCCGCGGATCCGTGGTGGAGTTGCGGGCGACGGGTTCGTATCTAGCACAGTGCGATCGCGCGATGTTGCTCCGCGAGGGAATCGATTGCCTTGCCGTACGTCCCGACGGGGACGAAGCGGCGATTCTTCAGTTGCAGATCCATGAAGATTGTCCGCTGGGCTTTCATCCCCTCCGGTTGCATGCTCCCGGTGGAATCAGCGAACTGAGATTCCTCTGCGTGTCCCCCTTTCCAGTGACCGTCCTGGCGCCGGGTTCCGAAGCACCCGCCGTGCAGTCCAACCAGACGATCGTCAACACGCTGTCCGGCAATCAAGTCGACCGATATCGTATCGTTGCAAAGCAAGGAGAAATCGTTTCCGCCGAAGTCGTCGCCGTTCGGCTGGGGATCAAACTGTTGGATACCGAGTTAACGGTCTATCATCCGGATGGATCCATCGCTTGCCAAGTCGACGACACTCCGCTACTAAACCAAGACCCGTGCGTCTCAATTCGCGCCGAACAATCGGGCGAGTACACGATCGAAGTGCGTGCCGTGGGTTCCAATGCCGACGCCGGTTCTCCGTACGCGATTCATTTGGGTCATTTTCCTCGCCCCGCATACGCCTTTCCCGCAGCCGGGTCGAGTGGTTCTGTCTTGGAGACCTCCCTTTTCGGCAGCGATCCGCACTCCGAGCCGATCGAGAAGCTTCGGGTAACGCTGCCCGAATCGAACGATGCATCGGACGTATCGGTGGAATTGGTGCGCCGCGAAGCGGATGGTGTGCAGACTCCTTGCCCGAGTCCCATCGCAATGCGTTCTACTCCGTTTGCGACGTGGCCCGATGAGCCCGATGTTTCGGAGCCAGCCATTGCGCCGGTGGCGTTTCATGGTGGGATCGATCGCGATGCGCAGATGGATTCCTACCCGTTAAGGGTTCCAGAGAACGGTTGGTGGGTGGCTGAAGTGTTTGCCGAAAGTCTCGGCTCGCGGCTCGATGCGTGCTTGGACATCTACGAAGCGGAGAGCGAACGATGTATCGCTCACGGGGATGATTTCAATAGCCATGACGCTCGCGTCGTTTTCATGGGTCGAGCCGAACGCACGTACCAATTGCGGATTTACGACAAGCGATCGCAGTCGAGTGCTTGGCATAGCTACCGAATCGAAGTGCGACGACTGGCACCGAGCCTAGTGGGCTTCTTGCCGCGGCGCGACAAGCTTTCTCAAAATGGACAAACGCTAAGCGTACCTCGAGGCAATCGCAGCCTTGCCATCATGGCGATCCAGCGTAATCGCATCGCCGGTACGGCGGCGCTCGATTGGCAAGGTCTGCCCGCACATGTCCAAGTGCAGTCGCCGACTTGGCAAGAAGAAGCATTCGCGTTGCCTGTCGTTCTCGATGCCGCCAGCCAAGCCGCGGAAGACGGCGTGTGGGTGCAACCGATTCCACGCTCGGAATCCAAGCGAGGCAGTTTCACGCAAGTGGTCGACTTGGTCCGAGGACCCGCCGATGCGATCTACTGCGAGTCGGTCTCCGATCGCTTGGGAATGGCCGTCACTCCGCCGGTTCCTTACCGCATCGATCTGATTCCGCCGGCCAATCCCTTGCCGATCGGTGGGACATTGGACCTGCGCGTCCGAGTCCATCGCGAAGCCGGTTTTCGCCAACCGCTCGAGGTGTCTCTCCCGATCCTCCCCGAGTTTGTCGACGCACCTGCCAAGGTACGGATCGAGGCCGACCAAACCGAAGGAACCATTCCACTGAGATCCTTGGAACGAACGAGGACTCAGCGTTGGCCTCTAGTCGTGGAAGCCGTGGTGGCTCCGCAAGGGGCTCAGGAAGCGAAAGGGACTCCCAGAGCGATCGATATCGCGCCCTCCGCATCGGCACCGTTGGACTCGCCCGCAGTCTGCAGTGAGCTGTGTTGGCTCGAGATTCATGCTTGTCCGGTTTCGGCGAACGTCGAAGCGATTGCCGCCGAACAAGGTCACAACATTGCGATTGAAACCAACATCGAAGGCCTCATGCAGATGATTCATCCGTGGACGGCACATTTGGAAGGTCTACCCAATCGCGTTACTGCTGAACCGTTGGTGGTGGAGCCTGGAGATCGGAGCCTGCGATTCGTGGTTCGCATTGCAGACGATGCTCCCCTCGGAACGTTTGACAGCCTGCAAATCCGTTTGCAAGGAACGCTGCACGATCAGTCGCTTTCCTATTGCGTAGCGCCGAGAACACGGCTGGTGATCGCACGCCCTGGCGAAGCCCAACGCGATGAACAGGGGCGCCCGTTGAGCCGTCTTGAAGCCTTGCGCAAAGCGCGCACCAACCAACCTTGAGAATCTCTCGTGGGATCTGAATCAGAGGCAAACGATATGAGTGCGGACGGAATTCAACAGCGATTGGCGAGCCGGATACGTTACGTCGTGTCAGCATGCTGCGTGGGGGTTTTGATCCTCGACGCATCCTGTGCCATCGCAGCCGATCGTACACCAAACGAAGATCGCGCTGCGCATTCGAAGGAATCCGCGGTCGTGGGGCTAAGGTTGGAGCCGACCCATATTCGACTCTCTTCGGCGCGCGATCAGCAACGCATCGTCGTGACCGCGCTGCATGCGGATGGCAGTCACCGCGATGTGACTTCGGAGTGCGAAGTCGATATCGGCCAGCCGACGTTGGTTCAATACCTCGACGAAACTCTGCTTCCCACACACGATGGTCAAGGATCGTTGAGCGTGCGCTACGAAGGCATGGAAGCGGTCTCGCAACTCGTCGTCGAGCATTCGGGAGATCAACCCCCGATCGAATTCCGAAACGAAGTGCTGCAGGTGTTGACCAAATCGGGGTGCAACACGGGCAAGTGCCACGGGGCCGCTTCGGGCAAAGACGGATTCCGTCTATCTCTGTTCGGCTACGATCCCGATGGGGACCACGAGAGATTGACAGCAGAACTCAATGGCCGCCGCATCCAGCGCAATCGACCCGAGCGATCGCTGCTTTTGCTTAAAGCCATCGGGCAAGTCGCCCACACCGGCGGCGGTCCGATCTCCGAGTCGTCGCCGGACTACGAACTACTGGTCCAATGGATCGCCGAGGGAGCCAAACCCGATCCTCGCGCGGCTCGGGTGGTCGAGTCGATCGATGTTTTCCCTAAGGAAGTCGTATTCGGCCGGCCCTCCGGTCTACACAAACTGATCGTCATGGCCCGCTACAGCGATGGCACGCAGCGCGATGTCACTGCCCACAGCGTGTTCCTCAGCAACAACGATGCTGCAGCATCCGTGGACAACGACGGAATGGTTCGAGCCAATGGTCCGGGGGCGGCATTCGTATTGGCACGCTTCGATCAAGTCACCTCGGGGGCTGCGATTCTGGTCCGACCCGGCACTCCCTTCTCGTTTCCGGTCGTGCCGGTGCTCGGAGAGATCGATCGTCGGATCGATGAACGCTTGAACTATCTGCACATCGCTCCTTCCGACTTAGCCACTGACGACGTCTTTCTCAGACGCTCGACCATCGATTTGATCGGGTTGCTGCCGACGGAGGAAGAGTTCCAAGCGTTCATGCAGGATGCTTCGCCCGACAAACGCGAGCGATGGATCGAAGGATTGTTGAAACGACCGGAGTTCGCCGATCAATGGATCTTGCATTGGGCCGAATTGCTGCAAATCCGAACCAACAATGGGGTCAGCCCCAAGGCTCTATTGCGCTACGACCAATGGCTGCGCGATGCGGTGCATCGCGGGATGACCATCGATGAGATTGTGCGAAGTTTGCTGCCAGCCAACGGTGGAACGCTTGAGAATCCGGCAACCAATTACTTTCAAACCGAAACGACGCCGCAGTTGATGGCGGAGAACGTTGCCCAAGTCTTCCTGGGAACACGGTTGCAATGCGCTCAATGCCACAACCACCCGTTCGACCGTTGGACAATGGATGACTACTACGATTTTGCTGCCTTCTTCAGCCAGATTGGCTACAAGCAAGGCGAGGACCCGCGCGAGTTGACGATCTTCAATGCGGGGCAGGGGGAGATCGTGCATCCGCTTGGAAAGACCGGGATCCAGCCGCGCTTCTTGGGCATGACATCGGCCGCAGACACCGAGGGTCGCGACTACCGGGAGGTTTTGGCGGAACAACTCGCTTCACTCGAGAACCGTGCCTTCGCTCGCAATATCGCCAACATCGTCTGGTCGCATTTCTTTGGTGTGGGAATCGTCGATCCAGTCGATGATGTTCGCGTAAGCAATCCACCTTCGAATGAACCGCTGCTGGATTATTTGGCCAGCCGACTGATCGAAGAAAAGTACGACTTGGTTCCCATCGTTCGCGAGATTTGCAACTCGCGCGCCTATCAGACGCAGACGGCTCGCAATCGGACCAACGCGCTCGATGAACGCTTCTATTCGCACCAAAAGATCCGTCGCTTGCGAGCCGAAGTGCTGCTGGACTGCATTTGCCAAGCCACCGAGTCCAAAGAACGCTTGCCGGGATTGCCGTCCGGCGCGCGGGCCGTTCAAGTGGCCGACGGTGCCGCAGCCAATTACTTCTTGACCACGTTCGGTCGTTCCAATCGCAATTCCGCATGCACTTGTGAAACCAAGCTGTCGCCGACCCTCTCTCAAGCCTTGCATTTGCTCAATGGCGAAACCACCACAGGCAAGATTGCACAAGGAGAAGTGGTCGCGAAGTGGCTCAAGGAAGGCCTCTCGCCCCAAGAGATCCTTCGACGGCTGACCATCCGATGCTTGTCGCGGCAACCGACGACGGAAGAGGTTCAATCCTTGGACGAAGCACTACGGCAAGGGACCACGAGCCAAGTCGCCCTCGAAGACTTCTTTTGGGCGATTCTCAACAGCAACGAATTCATCTTCAACCATTGATATGCCCTGCGCCATGATGCACCGCCGTCGCCGACCTATTTGGCTTGCTTGCCAACCACTTGCCGAGAATCCCCCGATGCGCATTCGATCTCGATGGAATGCATGGACTCGCGTTTACCTAACCGGCGCCGCGATCGTTTCCGCCTTCGGCATAGCATTATCCGGCGGGGCAGCCCAAGCTCAATCCATGGAATCGGCCGCTTCGGCAGTCGAACTACCTCCCGCCGTGCGCTACGATGCCGTGCAACCCATTTTGCGAGAGCACTGCGCGGCTTGTCACAATGAAGATCAGCCGCGAGCGGATCTCGTCCTCACGTCGCTCGACAAGATCCTCGCTGGGTCGGCATCGGGGCCGGTGGTCGTTCCAGGCCAACCGCAGGCTAGCCCACTGTACTTGCTCACGGCACACCTCGAATCGCCGCGGATGCCGCCGAACAAACCGAGATTGTCCCCGCGCGAATTGAACAAGCTGTCCCAATGGATCGAGACCGGGCTCGTGCTCGAAGCAGCTCCTGCGGGCGCGATGCCCGAAGCGACCAATGTCACGCCTGCAAGCGAACCAAATCGTTCCGATCCGCTAAGCTTGAAACCACTTCGCGAATGCGTCCCCACCCACCGCGTTCGCGCGATTGCGATCCATCCCAATGCCCCCAAGATGGCTATCGACGGGGACGAACAAGTGATCCTGTGGGATCTGGAATCCGATTCTCCGGAAGCATCGACCATCGAAAGCAGCGGCGAAGAAATCTCTCAGTTGCAGTTCAACTCAGACGGATCGCAGTTGTGGATCGCGACGGGAGTTCCCGCGGACTATGGACAAGTCCACCTCTGGGATGTCGCCACCTCGAATTGGAAGAAAACATACGGCAGCGAGTCCGATACGATTCAAGCCCTGGCCATCGCGCCGGCGCATGACTGGCTCGCGATCGGAACCTCGAGCAAACAACTCAAGCTGCTGGAGTATCCCGCTGGCCCGACAGCGGCTCCCGAAATCGCATTGGAAAAGCACACCGACTGGGTGACCGCAACCGCCATCAGCCCAGACGGCTTGCTGGTCGCCAGCGGTGACCGTTTCGGAGCGGTGATTCTGTGGGATCCCGTCGAACGCAAAGAGTTTGCCACGTTGCGCGGGCATACGCGCGGCATCACCTCGATCGCGTGGGCAGCCAACGGTGAACGGCTGTGTACGTCCAGCCAAGATGGGACCTTGCGGTGGTGGGATTTGCATCGTTTGGAGTCCATTCGAACCTGGCCCGCCCATGAAGGCGGAGTGAGTGCGATGGTGATGGCTCCGTCCGGGTACCTCGTGACTGCAGGACGGGACGGAGCGATGAAGTGTTGGTCGCTGAACGATGTGGAATCTGGGCAGCCAACTTTCCTTTGGCAACAGAACCTCGGAGCTCCAGCCATTGCCTTGGGTTTGGGCAACCATGGAAAAAGTCTCGCGGTAAGCAATGCTCTTGGCCAGATCCGCGTCGCAACGTGGCAGCCCGACACCGACATGTCCCGCTTGCCAGGGTTTCGAACCCTGGTGCTGCCAACGCAACCTCGCATGCGGTCGCTCATCGCTGCTGCTCCCAAACCGCCTAACCGGGCACTACCGGAATCGATGGCAGTGGAGAGCTCTAGCCGAAGCGAACGCGTTGCGAGCCAACCGCTCCCAACAACGAGCGATTCAACGAGTTCAGCTACGAGCGTTCAAAAGGGCGCAGCTCAGGAAATCCCAGCGATGCTTCCGACAGTGACCGTTGCGAACCGAGATTTGGAGGAATTGCGGCAGACGCTTCGAGTCACGCAAGAAGCGCTCGATCGCTCCTACGAAACGACCAAGCAACTGGAAGAAGCTGTCGCGCGTTTGGAAGCCGTGCTGGCTATTCAAGAAGCCCGAGCGAAACAAGCGGAATTGGATTTGCGTCGAAGCAAGACTCTTCCGAAGACCCCGTGATGGCGACGAACTCCCTAACCCCAAACGCAACCACCATGCAACGCAGCCTTACGTTCGTCCTGTTCGCCGTAGTCAGTGTACTGCTGACAAGCCAAGCCTCGGCTGAAGATTGGCCCATGTGGCGCGGTCCGCGCGGAGATGGGATCAGCCAGGACTCGAACGTGCCGACAACGTGGTCGCCTACCGAGAACATCGCCTGGAAGGCCAAGCTTCCTGGACGCGGTCTGTCGTCTCCCATCGTCGTGGGGAATGCGGTGTACTTGACCGCAAGCTTGGAAGCATCCGGCGAACGGGTTTTGATAAGGATCAATGCACTGGATGGAAACATGGTTTGGCAGACGGTAGTGCATGCTGGCAAGCCGGAAAATCAACACAAATTCAACACCAGTGCTTCGAGCACACCGGTGTCCGATGGCAAACACATCTTTTGCGTATTCGTCGACGATGAAAAGATGGTCGTTGCCGCCGTGGATAGGGACGGCCAAGTGGTTTGGAAACAGTCCCCAGGAGCCTACTTCTCGAAACACGGTTTCGCGGCTTCGCCGGTTCTTTGCCCGTTTGGTTTGCTCATCAACGGGCATCAAGACGGCAAAGCCTTTGTGGTGATGCTCGATCCAGAAACCGGAAGCGAGCGATGGCGCTATCAGCCCGAGATCGATCAGCGTTCCTTTTCTACTCCCGTTGTCCTCCCCGAGGATGAAACAGGCCGGCAACAAATCATTCTGTGCGGCGCCAACCGAACGCTGGCCCTCGATCCGGAATCGGGCAGCGTCGTGTGGTTCACCGAAGGACCGACCGAGAAAGTCGTGTGCACTCCATCAGGTGGGCAAGGAATGGTCTTTGCGTTTGGAGGTTCCCCAGAGACCAAAGCATTTGCCGTACGGCTCGGAGGGCGAGGGGATGTTTCGCAGACACACATCGAGTGGCGGCGCGAACGCGCAATGCCCTATGTCCCATCTCCGCTCCTGTATGGCGATTGCTTGCACGTGATCGATGACGCGGGCATTTACTCCTGTCTCGATCCTGCCAGCGGCAATGCGCTCACGCAGAAACGACGTGGCGGGAATACGTATAGCTCACCCGTCGGCGTTGGAGATCGCGTTTACTTGTTTGAAGATTCGGGCCGTTGCACGGTCATTGAAAACGAACCCGGATTCCAAGTCGTGGCCGTCAATGAACTTGGTGAAATGGTGCAAACCACTCCTGCGATCTCAGAGGGGAGTTTGTTTGTACGTGGCGAAGAGCATCTGTTTCGAATTGGAGTCAAGCATTCACAAAGTGGAGCCATCGCATCTCCGTGAGCATGCAATGAAAAGCATGCGCCGCGGTTTCCAGAATCGAATCAATCTTGGTTTTCGTTTAACTGGGTCTTCATCGATTTTCAGATCTGCACGCCTACCATAACCTAACGGAGCTTGTGCTAAAAACACGACTGATTGGTCTTCATTCCTGATTTCCGGGGCAAGTCGGAAGAGAGAAAAACAATGAGAATTTCAAGCAGATACCGAGGCTTTACCTTGGTCGAGTTGTTGGTGGTCATTGCCATCATCGGTGTGTTGGTTGGGTTGCTGTTGCCTGCCGTGCAGTCGGCGCGCGAGGCCGCTCGCCGCATGGATTGCTCGAACCGCGTGCGACAATTGACGCTCGCTTGCCACAACATTGAAAGTGCGACCAAGAGCTTTCCTCCTGGCTACACATCCTATTCAGAACGGTATACAACGGCTCCCAACAACACCTATTCCAACGGTAGCCCATCGAATTCCCCGAGCAATTTTCCTGCTTTCGTCGTCACCGGCTCGCAAGGCGGGGGCATGGTTCCTCGCGGAGAGGTTTTCGGCCCATCTTGGGTTATGCATGTCTACGCCTACATGGAACAAACGACGCTGAATCAGAAAGCGGAGCAAGGCGTCGCTGCCAATGACTTAGAAGAGGCATGCCCCTGGGATAACCTGGACGTCACTCAGATTCGTCGCCCAGATATCGATACGCAAACGTTCATTCGTCCTGCCATGAGCTGCCCAAGCTCTCCGAATTCGAACATTCATTACAATGACTTGAGCATCGAGAACCTCTACAAGGCCAACTACGTTGCCTGCTTCGGAGGTCAGTTCATGCGAGACGCATCCGCTCGCGGGGACAGCGGCAAACGAGGCGTTTTTGGGGCTGTCGAGAATGTGGTCAAGTTCCCTTACGGTCAGCGCTGGGGTGTAGGGAAAGGGCGAAAGTTCCGTGACATCATCGACGGGTCTTCCAACACGGTCATGTTTAGCGAAGTGATTTCGAATCAAAAGACCGATGGTCGAACCAGCAGTTCTGCGGAAGCCGGGATGAATCGAGATGTTCGCGGTGCGATGCTCACTCCGATGATGGGTGGTAACTCCTTCTCTGGATTCTTTCCGCCCAACTCACCAGGTACGGACGTGACTAGCGGTTGCCCCGTGCCCACCGATCCCGCTGCCTTTCCAGCCAATCATGCGATGTTTTGCACGCAGAACCGCAGCGTTGATCCCCTTACCGGTGGTCAATGGCAAGTCGCGGCTCGTAGCTATCACGGAAGCGGCGTTAATGCGACCAACGCGGATGGTTCAATCCGTTTTATCGCCAACAGCATCGATCGCATCGTATGGCAGAACCTGTGCACCATCGCAGGTGGTGAAACCACGACGGTCGAAGACTAGTCGCTCCGACGGATGTGAGATGGTGCATGGGGGCGACACGCATGCTTCCCTCGGAAACGTCTCGGTTCCATGTCGAGAACCGAGGCGCTTGCTCTCGGCAGTTGCTTCGTAAGGAAAAGGTTCATGTCGAGTTCAAAAACGCCGATGTTTCTGCTTCTTTTGCTGAATATCGGTTGGGTGGTCGGTGGATGTTCCGCCACCAAGCAAAACGATATGGGAAGCGAAGAGGGGGCTGCCGTCGCCTCCTTGGTGGAATCGCTGAACGATTACAAAGGCAACGATCAACAGATCGCTGCGGTGTACCTCTACCC
>JBKCUI010000189.1:0-9365 GCA_046318495.1 Pirellula sp.
CTCGTTTGGCTACTGTCTTTTGAATCATTCCCTCGATCAATCCCCCGAGTTTTCCTGCATTTGCTAGCCTTCTAGTCCTTTCAAATGCCTCCCGGACACACCCAGAACCTCGCGCAAACATCCTCCGATTATTGACTTGCGTCACTTTACCCAAACTATGTACCCCACCACCACAGCATTAACCCTGCTTATCATCAGCCTCACTGCTGCTTTTGCGGCCATCGCCTGGGGACTGATTCGGCCGGGTCGATATAACACTTTCGAAAGAATTCTCTACGCTCCGGTCTATGCGCTTTCGCGGGTGCTGTGGCGAGTGGACATCGAGTGGCTGGACGCCCAACCGCAACCCGGCGGCACCCCCGAGCCTGCGCAGCGCAGCACCGATCGAGAGCGGTTGCTCAAAGAGCGTATGACCGGCGGAGCGGTGCTGGTCGCCAACCACCGCTGCTCGATCGATCCGTTCTTCGTGCAATTGATCGCCGGGTGTCGCGTCCACTGGATGGTGGCCGGCGAGTACTTCAAGTCTCCGTTGCTCGGGGATTTGCTGCGGGCTTATGAAGCCATCCCCACCAATCGCGGCGGGAGCGATACCAACGCTATCAAACGAGCCATCGCTCTGGCTGCCTCCGGCCGATTCGTCGGCATGTTTCCCGAAGGCCGCATCAACCGGACCGACCAGCCCCTGCTGTCGATCCGACCGGGGGCGGCCACCGTCGCCCTGCGCGCAGGAGTGCCGCTGGTGCCGCTGTGGATCGAAGGGGCACCGGTCGGCCCTACCATCTTCAGCCCGTTGTTTCGAGCCGCCAAAATCCGGGTGATCGTCGGTCAGCCGGATTCGTGGGGTTTGCAGCGCAAGCAAGAAGCCCTGCAACATCGCGCCCACGCGCCGCATGCTGCCGAGGGCTCGCGAACCGAACCCAGTGACGCATCCAACGACGTATCGGTCGCCCATTCGGCCCCCCCTGCCATCGACAACGACGATCGTTCGATCGCGGAAGCGTGGATCCATCGCGTCATGCAAACCGCCGTTCAGCAATCGGGGCGTTCGGCCGACACGATCGCATTGGCTGGCAAGCATTGGTTGCAAGAGTAGTCCAATTGCCGTCGCTAGGCTGGCGCAAATCGACGGGATCTTCGCTACAATCGTCCCGCCATCGTCAACGTCGATGGCGCCTTCGCGTTCCATTAAGACAACCCAAGCGCGCGTGGTTGGCCGAGCTTCCACAGCGCCACACGAGATTTCAGCCATGCAACGGTATCGCCATCGATTGCCCATGAACCGCATCCTCGCAACACCACCCCGCATCCGTTCGCTCGTCTCCGGACTGTTGATTGCGACCGCGCTGAGCGCATCCCCGATGGCCAGTGCGCGGGCCGATGGTGCCAAACCCGTCTTCGAAGATGGCATGGCGCAGATCGTGCCCGAGTTCAAAGCCGATTGGGTGGAACACGATCTGTTCGTGGAAACCGAGTTCGATTCCGACTCCGATGGCAAGCTCGATCGCGTGCATGTCAGCGTGGTGCGCCCGCTGCCGACCGAGACCGAAGGCTTGAAGGTCCCCGTCATCTATCAATCCAGTCCCTACTACGCAGGCATTGGCTCCACGTCTCCGGACCACATGTGGAGCCCCCGACAAAACCTCGACAGCCCACCTCCAAAGCACGAAACACCACCGCAAATCCCCCAGCAATCCAAGCGTCCTCGGTTGTCGGGCGAGCACTTGGCCGATTGGGTGCCGCGCGGTTTTGCCGTCGTGCATTCCTCATCCCCTGGCACGGGGCTGTCCCAAGGCTGCCCCACCGTCGGTGGCATCAACGAATCGTTGGCACCCAAAGCCGTCATCGATTGGCTCAACGGCCGCGCGAAGGGCTTCACCAGTGTCGATGGGGACGAACCGGTCGTGGCTTCGTGGTGCACGGGCAAGGTCGGCATGATCGGCACCTCGTACAACGGCACCTTGGCATTGGCTGCTGCCACCACCGGCGTGGATGGCTTGGAGTGCTTTGTTCCCGTCGCTCCGAACACTTCGTACTACCACTACTACCGCTCCAACGGCTTGATCCGACATCCCGGCGGTTACATGGGTGAGGACATCGACGTCCTGTACAACTTCATCCACTCCGGATACGAGTCCAGCCGCAAGTACTGCGATTGCAATGTCCGCGACGAAGGCATGCTCAAAGAGTTCGATCGCACGCACGGCGACTACAACGCCTTCTGGAAAGGCCGCGATTACTTGCACCAACTCGATCGCTTGAAGGCCCCGATGCTCATGGCCCATGCTTTCAACGATTGGAACGTCATGCCCGAACACAGCTACCGCATCTACGAAGCGGTCAAGAAAAAGGGAGTGCCGTGCAAGGTCTACTACCATCAAGGGGGCCACGGTGGCCAACCCCCGATGCAACTGCTCAACCGCTGGTTCTCGCATTATCTTTACGGCATTCAAAACAACGTCGAGAACGAACCCAACGCTTGGATCGTGCGCGAAGGCAAACGGGCCAGCAAGCCCGAAACCTACCCCGAGTATCCCAACCCAGAAGCCACATCGCTGACCTTTGTCCCGCAACCGGGTGGTCGCACGATCGGGGCGTTGGAACTGCGCGAACCGGGCGCGAGCCAACCTGCGACCGCGCAAAAAGCCATCGTCGAAGAAATCATCGATAACTATTCCTTTAGCGGACCGCAGCTGCTGGCTGCCGAATGGAGCAACCATCGCTTGGTCTACGCCACGCCGAAACTGTCGTCCCCTCTTCATATCTCTGGAATGGCCAAGATCAAACTGCGCGTCGCATGCGATCGCCCGACCGCTTGTTTGACGGTGTGGTTGGTTTCGCTGCCATGGACGGGGAGCGAGCGGATCACCGATGACGTGATCACCCGCGGATGGGCCGACCCGTCCAACGCCACATCGATCACCGATCCCACGCCGATGGCACCCGGCGAGTTCCGAGATGTCGAGTTCACGTTGCAACCCGACGATCAAGTCATCGCGGCGGGCGAACAAATCGGATTGATGATTTTCTCGAGCGATCGCGACTTTACCCTTTGGCCAGAGCCGGGCACACAACTTCAGATCGATCTGGCAGGGACGCAATTGAGTTTGCCCGTGGTTGGTGGAACCGCAGCCTACCGCGAAGCGATTCGCATCAAACCTGTCGCCGAACCGACTGCCGCGCAGTCAGAATAACGCTGGCAATCATGCGGCGTATCGGAGCAAATCCCGTTTTCGCCTTGTCAGGCAGGGGCTGGATCGGCAACACTAGGCGGTTTGCACTTCGCGACACCCCTCCTCGATGGATACCTTCACGGAATGACGAGTTTGGCACTATTGGATTCGCCGAAAGCAAGCGGGCTAGTCGTTCACATCCTGAGTTCGATCGCACAATTGGAGAAACGGTTTCGGCCTCAGCAATTGCTCATGAGCCGATACTTCACGTCGAACGATCTGCCTCGACTGAAAAAGTCCGAGTCCGCGCTGCAGTGGCAATTTGAACTCGAGGGAGTTTCCCCGGTTCGCGGCCAGTTTTCGACTTCGATCACCATCGAACTGGATCCTCGCCAGATCGGCAATCTGGAAGACCTCGCATCCGACCGGGTCATTCGCAACATCGGTTTGGGATGCTCGTGCACCGAAGGGGTCAAACCCTGCGTGCATCAAGTCTTTGGCTTGAATTACCTGCGTCGGCAACTGAGCCAACGCTCCGCAGAAGCCGCCATCGAGTGGATGCAAAGCTGCGTGTCCGATGGACGCCAAGCCGGTCGCAAACTGGTCGAGTCGCTGCAATATCTCAAACCTGAGATCGAACTGGAACGCGAAGAAGACGATCCCGACGACGAACCCGCGCGTCTCAAACGCTTGCAATGGCGTTTGAACTTCACCAACTACGGCATCCAGATCCATCCTTTCCTGCAAACATCCCGCAAGCGCGGGGGCTGGAACAAGGGGCGGCCGATCCGCGAAAACTTGGACAACGTTCCCGACGACGCTTTCACCCATCCCGCGGACAAGATGCTGGTGCTGATGCTTCAGAGCGCCGAGGATTCGTATCGCGGGCAAACCCCGCGGATCATCCGCGAGTGTTTGCGCATGCTCATCGACCATCCGAATGTGACGTTAGACGATGCCATGCAGTCGCCGGTCCGCATTCGCGAAGTCCCGGTCGAAGTGCGATTGGAACCGCAAGGTGAAGTCTTCAAGCCAGCGGTCTATCAAGCCGACGCTGCCATCGACGCGGTGCACGAACAGCCAGGTTACTTTTTGGGCAACGTCAACAGCCGCGAATCGCTGCTGTTGCGGATGGATCGCGAACGACACCTCCTCTGGATGAGTTCGCTGGACCAGCGAATCCTACGGTTGATCAATGACTTGAGCACCGCTGAGCGGCGCGAAGCGGTGCTCGATCGCGAAGCGGCAGAACACTTTGCGGATTTGATCGTGCACGTCGCCGAACCGCGACGCTTGGAAATCCAGTTGCCGGAATCGCTGGCCGGTCCCGAGCAACCGCTTGAGCCCAAAATCGAATTGCATCTCTCGCCGCGCGGCAAAGAAGGCATGCAAGTCGCTCTGCGGGTTGCATGCGATTCGACGGTCGATCAACCGGTCCCCGGTGTCGAGCCCGAACGCTTGCGCATCGCCACGCCAGCCGGACGTTTTCAGTTGCTGCGAGCCCTCGACGAAGAAGCTTCGCGAGCCGATGAAATCGCCGAACAACTCCAACTCGATTTGTTGGTGAACGAGAGCGCCTACACGTGGATCGCGGTCAGTCCGGATGATGCCTTGGATCTCTTGCAGCGCATCGAACGCTTGGGAGATGCCGCTCCGACCGTCTGCTGGCCAAAGAGCCAGCCGTTGCAAATCGTTGGTGAAATCACCCCTCAGCGACTGCAAGTCAAACTCACCAGCGGCCGCGATTGGTTCGGCGTCGATGGGGTCGCCGACTTGGATGGACTCGAGATCCCATTGTCCGAGCTGCTGACCGCACTGCGCCAAGGCCGCCGCTTTGTTCCGATCGGGGATGGCCAATTCGCATTGATCTCGGAAGCCCTGCGGCAACGCCTGGGTGTGATCCAAGACGTGTCGATCGGAGATCCGGGGCAGATCCGAGTCTCGCGAGCAGGCACGGCCGTGATCGAAGAAGCCCTCGGCAGCGACATCAGCGTCGAAGCCGATATGTCCTGGAAGGATGCGTTGGCCCGTTTGGCAGGCGCGAAAGCGTTGCAGCCGGTCGTCCCGAAAAGCCTCAACGCCGATTTGCGCGAGTACCAACAAACCGGATACGCGTGGTTGGCTCGATTGGCCCACTGGGGAATCGGCGGCGTGCTGGCCGACGACATGGGTCTCGGAAAAACCGTTCAAGCCCTCGGCATTTTGCTCGATCGCGCCAAACATGGGGCAGCCTTGATCATCGCTCCGACCAGCGTCGGTTCCAACTGGCAACGCGAAGTCGAACGCTTCGCCCCTTCGTTGCGACCGATGCTCTATCGCGAGCACGACCGACAAGCGCTCATCGATTCCGCCGGTCCTGGCGATCTGATCATCACCAGCTACCAATTGCTGCAGCGCGATGTTGATCGTTTTTCGGCTCGGGCTTGGAACACACTGGTGCTCGACGAAGCGCAATTCATCAAGAACTTCCAAACCAAGACCGCCCAAGCCGTCCGTCAAATTCAAGCCGATTGGCACCTGGCCTTGTCGGGCACGCCGCTGGAAAACCATTTGGGCGAACTGTGGAGTTTGATGCGGACCGTCAGCCCAGGTTTGCTCGGTTCGTGGGACAAGTTCCGCAAGAACTTTGCAGAGCCGATCGAACGGCACAACAATCGAGAGCGGCTGCAGGCTTTGGGACGCGTCGTCCGCCCATTCATCCTGCGCCGGACCAAAAAGGAAGTGCTGTCCGAGCTCCCCGAGCGAACCGAAGTCGTCCGCTTGGCAGAGCTTTCGGAAACCGAGCGCAAGAAGTACGACGCGGCCCGCATGGCAGCGTTGAGCGAGTTGACCAAGCCCGGCACGGGCGGGGGCGAGACCGATTCGCAGATGCGAATTCGCGTTCTGTCGTGGTTGACCCGATTGCGTCAGTTGTCTTGCCATCCAAAACTGGTCGACAAACGCTGGGACAAATCCTCGGCCAAGCTCGATCTGTTCTTGGAAATCGTCGAGGAACTGCGCGAAGGGGAACACCGCGCGTTGGTCTTCAGCCAGTTCGTCCAGCACTTGTCGATCCTGCGCGAATCGTTGGATCGAATGGGGATCACCTACCAATACTTGGACGGTGCAACGCCAGCGGCCAAACGCCAGGAAGCGGTCGATCGCTTCCAAGCTGGAGAAGGGGATTTGTTCCTCATTTCGCTGAAGGCAGGTGGCACCGGGCTCAACCTGACGGCGGCCGACTATGTCATCCATATGGATCCATGGTGGAATCCAGCCGTCGAGGACCAAGCCACCGACCGCGCCCACCGACTCGGGCAACAGCGGGCGGTGACCGTCTATCGCTTGGTCGCCAAGGACCCCATCGAGCAGCAGATCCTGGCTTTGCACGAAGACAAGCGGGAGCTCATCAGCGGCGTGCTCGACGGAGCCGACCGGGCTGGCAAGATGAGCACGGACGAATTGATTTCGCTGATCCGACTCAGCCAAATCGAAGGGGCGTAATCCCCCCCGGGTTCTGGCAGGCAGATTCCCGAAACCGGCGTCGAATCGGTTTCGGACACGATTTTTGTGAAGGCGACCATCGACTGCCCCCAGGCGATCCTTGGGTCAATCGCGGCTCATTCCTTCGCCAACGGACGCGAGGATAGTTGAACCCCAGCCCGGATCGCCTAAGCTGTAAGGCTATCCCCCAAACGCATGCGACGCTGTGGGTACTTTCAGCGCCCTTCACTTGATCGCAAAGCATTGGCCCGAAACTTGCTGCCGCGACCGTCCACCCTTGGCATTCCATTTCCTCGCGTTGCCATGGCCTCGATTCCATGGCTGAAACCCTATGCTTCTTGATCGCCTGCTACATTCCAGCAGACAGCAAGAATTGCACTTTACTGCAGGAAGCAGTTGGGCGCCGGCCTAGCACTGTAAGAAGGCACTGAAGATCGTAGGGTCTCGATCCTTACAATGATGATACACGCGGATAGTCCCAGGAACATTCAGAATGACTGAGAGTGAACGATTCACCACGACGTCCCATTCCGGGCCAGAGATGCGGTGGAATTGGAAGTTGTTTGTTGCGACATGGGTCATTCTGTTGATCCTCGCACCTTCCATCGTGCTCCTGCATCGCTGGCAGCGCTCGAATCTCGCTGCGGTCATGTTGAAACGCGCCGAAGCCGCCAAAGACAAGCAAGACTGGCTCGGCGCCATCTCGAACCTCGAGCAGTACCTCGCTTACCGGCAAGACGATGTTTCAAGACAGATTGAGCTCATTGAACTGTTTGATCTGGCCACCACGTACCTGCCGGACAAAAACAACTTGGTCACGCAGTACTTGACCGCCATCGGCAAATGCGAGTCGGATCCGGTCCTGCGCAAACGCATCCCAAGCCTGCGACTCGCCGCCATCAAACTGCAGATGGAAGTGGGAAAATTTGAGGATGCCCTGCAACAAATCGCTCGGCTTGCCGGTCCAACGCCCGACCCAAAAATCGAGCGGTTGCTGGCATTATGCCGATTTCGCTTGGCAGCGAGCGATCGTCTCGATCGATGGGACGAAACATCTCAGTCCTTAGCTCCCGAGTGGATTTGGCCCTTGGGCTCCATGCAACCGGTCGACCTGTTGCTGCAGGCGTTGGAGCATGCACCAGGCGACCCCGAGTTGACCTTGGCTCTAGCCAACGCCATCCTCAGCGAACCGCGACTCATTCAAGATTCGAAGCTGGCGTTGGAATCGCGGGAGACCTTGCTCGCGCAACTGACTCAAGCGCTGGATTCGCTCCTCCAGTTGAATCCAGACGACCCCATCGCATGGGTCACCTACATCAGCATCGCGCTGCAAACCGACCAAGCAAAAGCAGCGAAAGCGATCGCAACGGCCCTTGAAAAATACCCGGACAACGCGGTCGTCTTGAAGACCGCGGGACAGTTTTATCTAGAGCGGGCTCAAGCGGAAAGCGACAACGCAAACGACGCTGGCAGGGAAAGCGACTTGGCTAAGTCCCAAGAGCTTTTGGACCAGCTGCTGCAAAGCACCAACCCGCTGCAATCCAAAGACCCTGTCGTATTCGCCCTTCGCGGCGATATCGAACTGGAACGGGACAACGATGAGCGCGCGATCGAAATTTGGAGCGAAGGCATTAAGGTCGCCTATCCGCCGACTGCCTATCTCCACTTCCGAAAAGTAAAGACCCTATTGCAACAAAGCAAGCTAGACGATGCAGACAAAGCGTTAACAGCGATGGATGAAGCCATCGCCTACGAGACGACCAACGTCAGTGAATCCGTGGTAGAACCGCTGCTCATATCGGCCAAAAAGCTGAAGGGCGCTTACTACATCTCCCGAAACGATTCCGTCTCGGTGGCCAAGATGCTCAACGAACTCGCGGCTGGAACGGCCCAGCAGAGCCCCGCCTTCCGGGCGGAAATTCTCGCTGCTCTAGCAGATGCATGCATGAACGCATCGCAATGGGATCGCGCTGCGGCTGCCTATGAGCAAGCGTTGGTATTGGTTCCCAAGGACGAATATCGACGCGGGGCAGCGACGGCTTGGTTGAGAGCCAACCGATTGAACGAATCGCTCAAGCTCTTGCAGGGGATTCCCAGTAAGACGCGCCAGGATTGGTTCCAACTCGCACTGGTCAGTTTGAGCATGCAGATCGCAGGTGTTCCGGAAGCCGCGACCTGGCAGATATTCGACGAAGCGATCGCCAAGGCATCTGCGCCGGCCCCGGAAGAAGCTTCGCCCACCGATGCCGCCGCGAGCAAGTCCAACGATGAGGGCATCGCATTGTGGCAGCTCGAGTTGCTCCGAATGGAATCGCAAATGATGCGGACCGCATCGTCGCAGCGATCCAGCCTCGCGACCGAGTACAGCCAGCGGATTTTGGAATTGTGTTTGGCAACTCCAGAAGTCGATGCGATTTGGAATCAAGGCGCTCAGTTGATGCGACGATGGAATCGCACGGAAGCCGCAGAGCAATTGATCGAACGGTACATGGCCGTCCGTCCCGACAGCGCCCTGGCGGTCATCGCTCAAGCGCGACGCGAAGCCGAGAACGGGGAATTGGAAGCCGCGAACAAACGCTTGATGGACCGCTTGCAGGAATCTCCTGGCGACGACTCCCTCTTGCAAGAAATCTTGACTCTCTCCGATTCTCCGATCGAACAGACCAAAGCGCTCGAACGGTTGATGGAATGGTGCGGCAATGATGCTCTGCG
>JBKCUI010000190.1:0-10119 GCA_046318495.1 Pirellula sp.
AGGGTTGCAGCGCGTGGCCACGCTGCTGCAGATGGCGGGCCCCGCCGACGCGACTTCTGCCGCCCCGTCGAGTCTGACGTTCCATTCGTACCGCGCGATGCCTTGGCGTGCCTGGTGCGAGCTGGTCGAAAGGACCTACCAGGGCTCGCTCGATGTGCCCGAGCTGGCAGGCCGGCGCAACATCGAAAACACGTTGCTCGGATACAGCGATGGATTGCCCGAACAGGAGCGATGGTGGTGGAGCGTCGAAGCTTCGGGAACCCCGATCGGTTGCTTGATCCTGACCCCGAGCCGCAATTCGGACTGCGAATTGACGTATCTGGGATTGGGGGCCCCCTATCGCGGCCAGGGTTACGGTACGGATATCCTGCGTTTTGCCATGCGGACGGCTGCCCGACGAAAACGTAGGCGGATGGTGCTGGCGGTGGACGAGCGCAACAAACCCGCCATTTCCACGTACCTCAAGGCAGGAATGCGCGTTACCATTACGCTCGACGCTTGGTTGGCCCCGCCTCTCTCTTCGAACGATCCACGCGCCGTTCTGGCCGAGGGCGAATCGAGCGGTGCCTGAGTGCGCGAACGACAGCGCTTTCCTGAATGCACGTCACCCGACGTGATGGCAGGACGCAACCTGCGATCGTCGACCGACAGGCTGATGAGTCGAAACGACATTCATTCCTTATGAGGTTCTCCATTTATGCTGCGTAGTTTCATGTCTGTGGTTGCAATGGCGATTGCAACCGGTTCTCTGTGGGCGGGTCCGCCCCAGAAAGTCACGACGGTAGAAGGGATCACCGAATACCAATTCGACAACGGCGCGCGATTGCTGCTGTTTCCCGAACCCTCCCGACCGACCATCAGCGTCAACATGACCGTCTTGGTGGGCTCCCGTCACGAAGGCTATGGCGAAGCCGGCATGGCCCACTTGCTCGAACACTTGGTCTTCAAAGGAACCCCGACGTTCCCCGAAGTCCCCAAAGCCCTGCGCGATCACGGCGCGAACTTCAACGGCACGACCAACGTCGATCGCACCAACTACTTTGAAACCCTGCCGGCGACCGATGAGAATTTGGACTTTGCAATCCATCTCGAATGCGATCGGCTGGTCAATAGCTTCATCAAGCGCGAAGACTTGATGTCGGAATTCACCGTTGTGCGCAATGAGTTCGAAAACGGTGAAAACAGCCCGCAGCGCGTTCTCAGCCAACGGGTTCAAGCCGTCGCCTACGAATGGCACAACTACGGCAAATCGACCATCGGCAACCGCTCGGACATCGAGCGCGTGCCGATCGACAATCTGCAAGACTTCTATCGCCGTTTCTATCAGCCGGACAACGTCGTGCTGATCGTCACCGGAAAATTCGAAGAAGCCAAAGCGTTGGAGATCGCGAACAAGTACTTGGGATCGATCCCCAAACCATCGCGCAAGCTGAACTCGACGTACACCGAAGAGCCAGCCCAAGACGGCGAACGCACCGTCATCCTGCGCCGGGTGGGCAAGGTCGGTTCAGTCATGGCGGCTTACCATATGCCGGCCGCATCGCACCCCGATTGGGCCCCCTTGTCGATCTTGGCCAGCGTGCTGAGCGAAGACAAAGTCGGACGGCTGGATAAACGATTGGTCGAGCCCGGCATCGCGACCAGCGCCAGCGCCTTTGCCGACAGCACCCACGATCCAGGCTTGTTCATGTTCCAAGCCCAACCCGCCGAAGGCAAATTGGACGAGACCGAGAACATCCTCCTCGGGATCGCTGAGAATCTCGGCACCGTCCCCTTCACCGCCGAAGAAGTCGAACGGGCCAAAGTCCGCTCCAAGCGCGGCTATGAAAACACCATCTCCAGCGCTGCCTCGATGATGCAAGCCCTCAGCTCCGCATCCGCACTCGGAGATTGGCGGCTGTGGTTCCTTCAACGCGATCGACTCGCAACGGTCACCGCCGACGATGTCAATCGCGTGGCCAACACCTACTTCAAAGTCCACAACCGCACCGTCGGTCGATTCGTCCCTGTCGATGAACCGCAACGGCTCAGCATCCCCGCCGTCGAATCGATCGCGGCGGTAGTCAAGGACTACAAAGGTGGCGAAGCCGTAGCAGCCGGTGAAGAGTTCGATCCTTCACCCGAAAACATCGATGCTCGCACGAAGGTCGCCACCATCGATGGCATCCAAGTCGCCATGCTCCCCAAGAAGAACCGGGGCGATACGGTCAACATGACCTTGACCCTTCGATACGGCAACGAAGAATCGTTGATGAACCTCTCCACCGCGGCTGGAATGCTGCCATCGATGATGATGTCCGGAACCAAGAACTACGATCGCCAAGCGCTCCGTCAAAAGATGGATGACCTCGGCGTTCGCATCGGAGCCGGCGGCGGCGCAGGAGGCGGTCGTCGCGGAGGCGGACGCGGTGGACGCGGAGGCGGAGGTGGCGGTGCAGGACAACTCTCGTTCAGCATCGAGGCCAAGAAAGAATCGATCGGCGATGGCATCAAGCTTCTCGGAGAAATCCTGCGCAACCCTGCCTTCTCCGAAGAAGAGTTTGAGCAGATGCGAGCCCAGTCTTTGGCGATGATGTCGCAAATGACCACCGATCCGGCCATGTTGGCGAACAACCAACTCTCCCGGGCCCTTTCCGACTACGAAAAGGGAGACGTGCGATACGCTCGTACCGTCGAAGAAAGTTTGGAAGAGATCAAAGAATTGACCCTCGACCGAATCGTTTCGGTGTACCAAGACCAAGTTTCTTCGGCGGTCGGTGAAGTCGCCATCGTCGGTGATTTCGAACCCGAAGTCGCGCTCAAAGAAATCGGTGCCGCTCTCAAGGACTGGAATACGTCGACGCGCTACGAGCGCGTCGAGCGAACCGCCAAGAAGGGTCTGACCGGAACGAAAGGGGACATCGTCACGCCCGACAAGGCCAACGCGGTCTTCTTGGCTGGATTGTCCTTCCCGCTCAACGAAGAGTCGGACGAAGACATTCCTTTGGAGTTGGGCAACTTCATCCTCGGTGGCGGCACGCTGTCGTCGCGGCTCGGAGATCGCATCCGTCAAAAGGAAGGTCTCTCCTACGGGGTGACCTCCTCGATCTCGATTCCTTCTCGCGGAGACGATGCGCGATTCACCATCAATGCCATCACCAACCCGATGAACATCGATGCCGTGGAAACCGCTGCCATGGAAGAACTGCAACGCTTCATCAACGACGGTCCCACGGAGACGGAATTGGCGGACGCCAAGAAAGCCTACTTGGAAGCCCGCAAAATCGGACGCGCTTCCGATGGTTCGATCGCTGGCCAGTTGGCTTCCAATCTCGATCTGGGACGCTCCTTTGCATACATCGCCAAGGAAGAGAAGCAGATCGAAGCCTTGACCACGAAAGATGTGCAAGCGGCCTTCAAGAAGTACATCGATCCCAAGAAGCTCGTGATCATTCGCGCGGGTGACTTCAAGAAGTAATCGATGCATGGATCCAGACCTGATTTCAGGTTGGACTCGATGCAGCAAAACAAAAAACCCCTCGATCGCGGTTTGCGTTCGAGGGGTTTTGGTTTGAATGGAGCTGCGTAAAGCAACGTCGATTGCGTTAGACGATTCGGCTAACGCGGGTTACTCATCGACCACTTCGACCGAGGTGATTTCGATGACGTCGGACGGAACATCGGAGTGTCCCGAACGGCGCGTCGTGGCCACTTTTTCGATGGCATCGATGACGTCGGTGCCGGCAGTCACCTTGCCAAAGACACAGTACCCGACGCCGTCGGACGAGCTCTTGCGATCGAGGAAATGATTGTCCTTGGTGTTGATGAAGAACTGGCTGGTGGCGCTATCGGGAACGTTGGTACGAGCCATGGCGATGGTGTACTTGAGGTTGCTCAAGCCGTTGGTCGACTCGTTCTGGATCGGTGGACGCGTCCCCTTTTGCTTCATGTCCGGAGTGAAGCCTCCTCCTTGGATCATGAATCCATCGATGACTCGGTGGAAAATGGTGCCGTTGTAGTGTCCGTCGCGGGCGTACTTCAAAAAGTTCTCGACGGTCTTTGGGGCCGCGGCGGAATCGAGTTCCAAGGTGATATCCCCTTGGCTGGTCTTCAATAGGATTGGCATGATGGTAGCGGTTGGAAAAGGAGCGGAAAGGAAGCGAACGCAAGTGAATTCGACCGTGCGACGCGGCACCAAGGATCCCATGGTCCGCCTCGAAACGGGTCGACGCATGCTCGACAGTCTACCACAAATCCGAATCGTTTATGAGTGTTCGCGATGTATCCCGACGCGGGCAGCGCATGATGCGCTGGCCTTTTGAAACACAGAGGCACAGAGATCACAGAGTTTTTTGGTCCCGGCTTTCTCTGTGCCCTCTGTGCCTCTGTGTTTTCAAACTCCCTCGCGCGATGCAAGCGCGCGGTTAATCCTGCGTATGCAGTCCGCACTCGGTTTTGCCCGTGCCGCTCCATCGCCCGGCGCGTTCGTCTTCGCCCAGCGCGACCGCCCGTGTGCAGGGCCAGCAACCGATGCTGGTGTAGCCTTGATCGTGCAGCGGGTTGTAGGGAATCTGACTTTTGAGGATGCGATCCCAAACTTGCTTCTTGGTCCAATTCGCGAGCGGACTGACTTTCACGAGATGAAACTTCTTATCCCAGCCGACGATCGGAGCCAGGGCGCGATCTGGGCTTTGGTCGCGACGGATCGCGCTGGCCCAAGCGTACTTGCCGCGAGCCGCTTGCCGCAGAACCGCCAGTTTGCGATCGGCGCAGCAGCGATTCGGATCGTGCTTGTAGACCGGACCGCCGTGGAGCGATTCGTACTCGACCACCGACAGCTCGGGGCGCATCAGCTCGACTTCGATCTTGTACTTGGAAGCGACGTGGTCGCGGAGCGCTAACGTCTCGGGAAACTGATAGCCGGTATCGAGGTTGAACACATGCGTCGTCGGCGAGACGCGCGAGAGCATTTCCAGGATCACCATGCCTTCGGGACCAAAGGCGGTGGCCATGGTGAATCGCTCCCCGTAGCGTTGGACAGCCCACTCCAAGATGGCTTCTGGCTCGGCGGTTTCGAGCAACTGACTGACCGCTGCGAGTTCCTCAAGCATGTCGCTTGAGGGCAACAACGGCGGGTCGGCGGCTTGGGAGCCCACGAGTTCTCGTTCGTCGCCAAGATGGGTCATGGATACATACCATTCGACCTCATGAAAGGCCGATTCCGAATAGCCTGATTCCATTGGCTAAAGTGAAATGCCACCATCCAATGCCAAGGTCAAAAGTCGGGAGGGTCGAAAGGAAAAGGATTGCAACTCCATGCGGGTCACCCGTCCTGGATGCAACAGCCGAGCAAGCACGCTAGGGCTTCACGGAAAACCATTGTGGCCGAAAAATGATACCCTACGGACCCGTTGGGTCAATGATGCAGGTGCTCCCCTGGCCGTTCTCGACGGAAGCTTTCGCTCTCATGATTAGCTGGCCTTTTTTTCAAAGTCGGACGCGTTACGATGCATGGGAAGGGCCATCGCATTCGCTGGCCGCACCCAGGGAGTCGCGTTTGCAGCGACGTGATGCGCGAGGATTTCCACTGTGCCGATTTACGAGTATTACTGCTCTGCATGCCACACCCTGTACAGTTTTTTGGCGCGACGCATGAACCCGCCGACCCCGCCGGCTTGTCCGAAGTGCAGTCGCAACCCGCTCGAAAAGAAAGTCTCGCGGTTCGCGATCTCGAAAGGGCTGACCGAACGGGCCGCCGGCGAGGATCCTTTCGACCACGTCGACGAAGCCAAGATGGACCGGTTGATGGAGCATATGGCACCTCAATTGGACGAGGCTGGACAGGAAGATCCACGGCAGGTGGCCGCCATGATGAAGAAGATGTTCGAGTTGGCGGGGGCGGAACCCAACGGTGCCATGCTCGAAGCGATGAAGCGGATGGAAGCGGGCGCTGACCCCGACCAAATCGATGAAGAGCTCGGAGCGGCGCTCGATGCCGAAGGAGACCCCTTCGTCAAGTCAGGCGAAAAGCCCTTAAGTCGGTTGCGACGCCGTATGGCCCCGCCCAATGTCGACCCCGAGCTGTATGAGATGTAGCGCTCGCGCGGTTGCATGGATGCATCGCGACGAGCAGCACGCGAAAGCACTCGTTGGTTGATCCAACACGCCGCCTGGAAACGAAACAAGCCGAAGCGTTGGCTTCGGCTTGTTGATGTTTTGAACGATCGGTTCGACTGCGAGCTTAGTATGGGCTCGAGGCTCCGGTGTCTGGATCGCCGCACATGTGGAAGTGGTTGTGGTCGACGTAGATGACTTCGACGCATTCCTTGTCATCCAATGTGTAAGGCACTGGCCAACCGTTGATGGTGCGTTCTTCGAAGTACACCGTGCACTTGTAGTGAGCGTGGTGGAGTTGAGCAAATCCGATCAGCGGTACGAATCGAGGTTCGTCGATGTAGTCGGCGATCTTCTCTTTGACGATGCGGACCTTGTTGCGTTGCTTCTCGTACAAGAAGGGGATGCCACCGCGAACCGGTCGAGCTCGTTCCAAAGCGTGGACGACTTCGTCATCGCTCGGAGGGTCGATGGCCGCAACCGATCCTTGGGTCAATGGGCCCATGATCGGAACGCGAGCATAACGCTCGTGAATGTGGAATTGGACTTCTTCGCTGTCCTGCATGTAGGGAGAGATTGGGAGCGGGATCGCGAACACACCCAAGCCCATGTTCGATAATCCTATGCAACCAGTCTGCGTCGAGGCTGTCGCGATCACAATGAGCCAGAGAGCTGAGTAAAGACGCTTGAAGGACATCGATTAAACCCTTGTAGTTCGAAGACGATGAAATCGTCGGACAAGGATGTTTTCGGCGCGAGGCTTGGTAAAACTTGCGGGTTTTTCCGTCAGCAACAAAAAAACCTGAAATGCAGAACGCAACGATTCTTGCGCAGATCCCCTCATCTTCCCAGATGCCGATGAACAGCGATTGCTAGCGATGCCCAAAACCTGCTTGCGCCTTGGGAAACCCCTACTTCAAGGCACTCGGTATGGACTTCGAAGGTCGATTTTGATGAACTCGCGGCATGAGATCCACCACTTTCCATCGCCATGCAACGTCCGCTCGATCGGCCGAGCCCAACCGGCTTGCGCGGTATCGCGTCTGGAGCGGCTGCATGCTGGTTGTTGGGGTGGGGATGCTCCCCGGATGCGTGCAGTCTCGCTATTACTATGGCAAAGACGAAGTCTCGCGATTGCCGCTGCAGGACGACCTGTCCCCATCGTTGCTGGTGGGAGGCCCGGAGCCGCACCTCGATCGGATCGAATCGGCCGTCCATTGGCCGCGCCAGAAGTTCCAGCAGTGGCGAAGCAGGGCCGCGGAGTCGTTCCCAGCCCTTCGCCCGCGATCCCCTGTCCGTTCGCACGATGAAGCGGTGGCAGCCGCCATGGCTTACTTGGACGACAACGGGTTGCATGATGTGATCGTCGAGTCTCGGCATCATGCTCCGGCCGAACAATGGAAACGCTTGCAAAACAATCCGGGCGTGCATCCGTTATGGCGTTACACCGACGGTGCACTGCGCGTCGGGATGTATTCGTTGATGCCGCCGAGGGTATTTCGGGTCGACACCTTCAATCCATACACGCGAACGCTGTCGATCAATTCGGGGCGGCCGGCGTCGGCAGTCTACCAAGCCGCCCGCGCCAAAGAGTTCGCTGCCACCCCGTGGCCCGGTTTTTATGCCGCAAGCAGCTATGTGCCCTTGGTGCCGGTCGCGCAAGAGATTGCCGCCACCAACGATGCGCTTACCTATGCTCGCGAGAAAAAAAACCTTGAGCTCGAACGCGACTTGTATCCTTGGACGTATGGAGCGATCGCTAGCTCCGCGATCACCGGGGGGTTGGCGATTGCGCCCGAACTCCAGAATACGCCACTGATCGCAACCCCGCTGTCGAATGCAGCGGGACTCGTATCGGGCTCGATTGCAGGCGGTGTGGTGGCGGACCGCGTGGCGCAGCGCGCCCAAAGAACGAATGCCGAGCAGAATACCGCAGCAGAAGACAGCATCGAGCGAACGGCGACCGAGCGAACGCGTGCCAGCGACACGAACACCATCATTCGCTAGCAATCGCCTTCTGCGGCTGGCGACTAGCGGATCGCGATGCAACTTTGGAGCGGCTTGAGAATCGACTCGATGACGTAGTTCTCCATCAGTTCGCGCATCAAGCGATCGAGCCGTTGGAGTTCTTCGCCGAAGGATTCTTCGGGCGAGAGCGAATCGAATCGTCGCACGGTCACGTAGACGCTCAGCAGTTCGTCGGCGAACTCGGGCCCACGGGTTTGCAACGAGCCGGTCCTCGGTTCGAAGTTGATCCGTGCGTGGGTGCGGAACACATCGTCGAGCGAGATTTGGAGAACGGGTTCGTAGCACATCAACTGCGAGCCGCCGCGTTGCGAGAGCGATTCGAACCCGACGGGCAATCCGATGGCATCGGCCAGCAATTGGTTGTGATTGCCGCGGTAGGCGAAATCAAAACCGTACATCAAGCTCAAGGCTTCGCAGTCCAAACGGCTGACCGACAATGCGAAGGGGGCCATCTCCAGCACTTCTTGATGCTGTTCCATGGCTTCATCGATGGAGTTGGGATTGACGACGCCGCTGCTGATGCGGCGCGATTCGACGGCGACCCAACGGTAGGCGCCGTGTTCTTTCTCTTCTTCGAGAATGAACTCGCCTCGTTCGCGCTGATAGAAGTGGTGCAGCTTGGGAAAGCGTCGCTGCAGTTGTTCAAAGAAGTGCAACACGGACTCGCGGCCGCTCGGGAGATCCATTTCCGTTTGCAGGGTCACATTGGCGTAGAAGTCATCGCTCAGCGCGCTGTACGGATTCATGCAGTTCATTCTTTCTGTGCTGACTTTCCAAACAACCTACAGAAGTCAAATGCTGTCGTTTCGAGGTGCTCGGCAGTGTTGGGAAAGCCATGGACTGGCAGGATTATAGGTCGCCGGGCTGCGGTTTTCAAAGCCTTGACAGATCGATCACGGCCGAATCGGTGGCGATCAAGATCTGTTCGGGCGTTCGCGACCCGAGCTTGGCCGTGGCCGCGGAAAGCTCCATCGGATCCGGCTCTGGCGCCAAGGGATTGACGTGGGTTAAGATCAGACGTTTCACGCCGTGTTTCGCTGCATTTTCAAGGACGGCAGACGTCCAACTGTGCCCCGTATGGATCGCCATTTCCTGTTCGGAATCGCGGAAGTTGCATTCGTGGATGAGCCAGTCGACACCTTGGATCTCACTCCAATACGGAGAATCGGCGCGCGCGGTTGTGTCGGTCACGTAAGCTAGGGAAACTTCGGGGAACTCGAGCCGGTAGCCGACACTTCCTCCGGGGTGATCCAACGGGAACCAACGGCAGCGGACCGCACCGATGTGGAAGCTCTGATCGACCGGTCCGAGCGGCCGCCATTTGAGCGGTGGAGTCGCAGGAAAGAGCGAGGGGTGGAACAAGTGTTCTTGCAAATGCTGGATCTTTTCGGCTTCTGCGTAGACCCGAATGGTTTGGAGTGAAGTGCCGCTCATGACATCCCAAAAGAACGTCAATCCCGCCACATGGTCCAGGTGTGCATGCGACAGCAGCACGGAGAGTTCTTTCGAACCGACCAAGGGTCGCAAACGAAAGATCCCGGTTCCAGCGTCGAGAACCAGGTTGTAATCGGGAATGAAGAATGCAGCGGTGTGCCTAGTTTCGCTCGGGTGATAACCGGCGGTACCTAGGCAATGCAATTTCATGATGGAAGCGTAGCGCAAGGGGGTTGAGCGGAGGCGCTGCGGGTTCGTCGCGCTCGTCATGCAGCCCGCATCGGGCCACACATCCAAGCCGAGCCACCCGTCGCGCCTGGAGACGAGTTCTTGAATGATAAGCATTTTTCAGCGAGCGATGTACCTCGGGCCCGAGTGCCGCTCCAAAACGCCCGATCGAAAGGCGGATTTCAGACCACCGCGTGAAAAAAAGCAGCCCGACTACGCCAGCCAGCGAGTTCCCCGCCCCTCCCCCCAACTCCCCCCGCCCAACTCCCCGGTAGGGCGGGTCTCCAGGCCCGCCGACCGCGCACCACCGCCACCTCTCATATCCCCCTCTCACCA
>JBKCUI010000191.1:0-9867 GCA_046318495.1 Pirellula sp.
TTTGCAGACCGCCGACGCGATGAAAATCTTCTGCTAGGTGGGCGCCCGCCGGTTGGAGATTGACCAGCAACGGAAGCGCGTAGCCTGCGTGTTCCCAATCCTCGATGCACAGTTCGACGCCGGCGTGGCACGCAATGGCGAGCAAGTGGGGCGGGCAATTGGTGCTGCCACCCAAGGCCGTGTTCACCCGGATAGCGTTGAGCAACGAGGTGCGCGTGATGATGTCGAGCGGCCGGATGTTTTCGTGGACCATGGCCACGATGCGCATCCCTGCAGCGTGCGCCGACTGGCCCCGCTCTCGGTACGGCGCCGGGATGGCCGCCGAGCCGGGCAAAGCCATGCCCATGGCTTCGGCCAAGCAATTCATGGACAAGGCCGTGCCCATCACGTTGCAATGGCCAGCGCTCGGGGCGGATGCGGCCAGCAACTCCATGAATTTGTGTTCGTCGATCTCACCGGCGCTCAAGCGTCGCCGGGCTTCCCAAATGATCGTGCCAGCTCCGGCGAGTTGGCTGTCGAGGTAGCTGTTGAGCATGGGCCCGCCGTTGAAGATCAAGCTCGGCAGGTTGGTTGTCGCGGCGGCCATCAATGCGGCCGGAGTTGTCTTGTCGCAGCCGGTGGTGAAGATCACTCCGTCGAGCGGGTAACCGTGCAGCACTTCCACCAGGCCCAGATAAGCCAGATTGCGATCGAGGGCAGCGGTCGGGCGGCGCACGGATTCTTGCAAGGGATGCATGGGGAAGACCATCGGCACGCCACCTGCGTCGCGAATTCCATCACACAGACGCGATACGGTTTGCAAATGGGCTCGATTGCACGGCGCTAGATCATTGGCCGATTGCGCAACGCCGATGATTGGACGCTGGCTTTGCAGCTCCCGGCTGGTGAGACCGTAATTGAGAAACCGCTCCAAATAGAGAGCGGTCATGCCGGGGTTGGTGGGGTCATTCCACCAAGACTCGGATCGGAGCCGACGCGTCATGGTTGATTCATGTTTGTGCGAGACCGCGGGAGGGCGCAATGCGGCGTAGATCGCATATCGCCCGCGAAGTGACGGGACTCCCCATCGGACGAGTTGCCAATTGGAGTTCCAAGGGTGGCAGATAAGCTACGGCTTGCAAAGGCCGGATGGGAAACTAGTTCGCAGAGTACGGCAGCTTGAATGTCTGCGCGACCGCTTCGTTGGTAACGCGACCGGCCATGACGTTGAGCGCTTCTCGCAATGGCTTCGATTCCGAGATCGCCCGCTGCGCACCCTTCTCGGCGATCTGCACGATCCAGGGGAGCGTTACATTGCACAGGGCAAAGGTGCTCGTTCGACCCACGGCCCCTGGCATGTTGGTGACGCAGTAATGGACGACATCATCCACCATATAGGTCGGTTGCTTGTGCGTGGTGGGTCGGCTGGTTTCGACGCAGCCTCCTTGATCGATGGCCACGTCGATGATCACGCTGCCGGGCTTCATCAATCGCAAGTCCTCACCTTTGACCAAATAGGGTGCTTTCGCACCTGGAATCAGCACCGATCCGATGACCAAGTCGGCCAGTCGCAACTGTTCGCGGATCGTGTAGCGATCGCTGTACAGAACGTTGACGTTGGGAGGCATGACGTCATCGAGGTACCGCAAGCGATCGAGGTTGACGTCCAGAATGGCGACATCCGCGCGGAAACCTGCTGCGATGCGGGCTGCGTTGGAACCGACGATGCCGCCTCCCAAGACCGTGATGTGGGCTGGGGCAACGCCGGGGACGCCACCGAGCAGAATGCCTCGTCCCATTTGGGGGCGTTCCAGAAACTTCGCGCCCTCTTGGATGCTCATGCGACCAGCCACTTCGCTCATCGGCGTGAGCAAGGGCAAGCGGCCTTGCGCATCGCGAAGCGTTTCGTATGCCAAGCAGGTTGCTTGCGATGCGATCATGGCTTCGGTCAGTTCGCGATCGGCCGCAAAATGAAAGTACGTGAAGAGCGTTTGTCCGGGCCGAATCAACGCGAATTCGGAGCGTTGTGGTTCTTTGACTTTGACGATCAAGTCGGCTTTTGCAAACACGTCTTCTCCGCTGGCGACGAGTTCCGCGCCTGCTTGCAGGTACGCATGATCGGCCAAACCGGAACCCAAACCTGCGCCGGCTTGAAGGATCACTTGATGCCCGCGCTGAACCAACTCTTCGACTCCGACAGGCAAGATTGCTACGCGGTATTCGTCGTCTTTGATCTCTTTGGGGACACCGATGATCATAATGAAATGCAGCTCCAGTTGAGTGAGCAAAGGGGGATGTGCAGAAGGCGGTCGACGTTGAGCCGAGGCGAATCAATTTGCCGGGCCAGTATGTTTCACGAGCCGCTTCGAAGTGTAGCGATTCGGCCAGTCCATCGCTACAACGATGCCCTGGGCGGTTGGGGCTGCCGTGCAATTTCGTGCTATCCCAATGGCTCGGTGGCGTTACTTGCGACCTTGCCGAGGCTGGAGCGGGTTGAAGTCGCGAGCCGATGGCAGTGTATCCGGCGCGGGCGTCGTTGCCGGGGGAGCAGCTCTCGGGTTGGCGCCAGTGGCTGGATTGCCGTTGGCCCCGGGCGGTTGGAATTGCGTAGGCAACACCCCTTCAATCTTGCGAATCTGGGCATCGAGTTGACCCGTCTTGAGACGCATCGCGGCCGAACTGACGTGGATTTCCTCGACCCGATCGGCGGTCGCACCTTGAGGCAACCGACGGATGGTGGCCGCTCGCCGTGTTGTGCCTTCGATCCTGACTGCGTCCTCGGCAGCCGCATACACGATGCGAGCCGCATCGACGACCACATCTCCGGAATCGGTGCGCGTGGCCAGCTGGCTATTGCCCAAGGCATCCAATTCCCAAGCGGACTTCGGATTGTCGCGCCGCGTCTGGTTGTAGCTCAAGCCGGAGGCATCGAAGAGGTTGAGTTGGTCGCATACCAGCCGGGTTTGATTGGGCCCGAGCGTTTCCGCCTTGCGTACATCGATCGAATCGTTCCAATCCACGATCGGTCCCAGGAGTGCATCGATCTTGTCAAAGAACGAAACCAAACGCTGGTCGAGCGTCCCCTCCATCCGTCCGAGGAAGGTCAAGTGAAGGCATTGAAGGGACTCGGATTTGGCAGCCCGCGGAGGAGCGTTCACCGCTGTTGTCTTGGTTGCGGCGCCAGGGAGTTCCAACGCACCGTTATTGCCATGCCGTCGACTCCAGAGTTGTCCAGGGCCGAATCCGATCAAGGTTCGATTGGGCACATGGAACTCCAGGCGTGGGACTTGGAGATTTTCGGTGGAGACGCGATTGCCTTGCAAGTCGGTCTGGGCCGCTTTGACATCGACATCGCCATCCAAACGCACGATGCTCAACTCGGCTTTGGCCGCAGTGGCATCTTTGGTAGCAGCCCCAGGTCCGACGCGCGGTTGCAATCGCATCGGGACTCGGCTGGCAAGATCGAGGGTCATCGTTTGGGCATTGGCTAGGATGTGCCACAAGGTTTGAGAGTCGCTCTGCATTCGGGCATCGAGGGATACGCCACCGCCGAATCGAGCGATCCGACCATCGAATGTCATCCGCTCTCTCCATTGGACTCTCGGGGCGCTTTGCCAACGTATCCCGCCCGAGGAAGCGATGGGTTCTTTGCGACGCGGAGTGCCTGAGTTGAGCAAGTTCGGAATGGAGCTTGCCGTCGACGGGTTGGAAGCCGTTTGTTGTTCCAAGGCTTCGATGGGAATCACCAACTCTCCTGGATGATCGATCCAGAACATCTGGTCGTTCTGCGAGAGTTGCAGTTCCTGTGCAATCACCCAACCACTGCCGATTTCGATCTTGGCCGGTTGTCCTTGCAAGTGGATGTTGGAGATGTCTTTCGATTCATTTTGCAAGACCAACCGATCGCCGGTAGCTTTCATCGGCCACGGAGATTCCTCGCTGAATCGGTCTCGCGTGAGGGTAAAGTTCCCTTCTAGGGTCATCGAATCCACGATGGTTTGAGCGCCGAGTCGGATGACTTCGGCATCGAGGGTTTTCCCCGTCACTGAGATTGGATCGCCTTTGTTGGGGCGAGGTGGAACGCCCGAATTAACACTGGGCTGAACCAAGCTGTTCGCAGGGGAACGCAGATCGGCCGGAGGGGAAAGGCGAGGGGAAGGGGGGATCAAGGCCAACGGTGGCTGGGGGAGCGCTCCAGCTTCGGTTGGTGATTGGGCGCGAGCTCCTAGCGCGGGCTCGGTCGGCCGGAGCTTGGGATCGAGCGACGGGTCGAAGGCATCTGGGTAATGGAATCGAATCGCCATCGATTCGACTTGTGCGTTCAACTCGGTCGTGTTGACCGTGACGTCTCCGGTGGCTTGCATGGCATCGGGGACAAAGCTCGGCAACGTTTCTTCAGCGTAGTAAGGTTTGAGCCGCTGCGCGAGCGGTTCATCGACGGGCAGAACCCACATGTCCAGGTGTTCTGCGATGAATCGTCCTCGCTGGGAGCTGCTGATGTTCGCGCCGCCATCGATTTGGATCAAGTCGCGATGTTCGTGAGGTCGCACGACCAGCCGTTTGCTCCATTTGAGCGCCCAGATTTCATCGTTGGATTCGAACTGGGCAACGCCGATGCCGTCGGCCAAGACCCATCCCAATCGTCGCAGGTTGCGCGGTCCGTTGGATTGGATTAGTTCCGGGTTTTGGTATTGGACTTGAGGGGACGAGACTTGTAGCGATTCACGCTTAAGAAACACGCGAGACGAATTGCGGGGTGCGGTACCGGGGAGCGAGTTGCTCAAGCTCACCATGCCATTCACAAAGTCCATCACCAGATGTTGCCCGTGCGCTTCGGCTTGCATGCCCGGAGCGAGGAGCTTGAGCCAGCGCGATTGGTCGTTGGCATCGCGGCCCGGCAGTCCGGTGGCTTCCAAGCGATTGAGTTTCCATTGGTTCTTGGTTTCGCGATCGGCGACTGCCCGATTCTCCGAGTCGGGCCAACCGACGGTGAGCTTCAGTTCATTGCAATCGAAGGTATCGACGGGGAGTCCCTGGACTTGGTGTTCCATGTGCACGCCGTCGAGAAATGTCGCTTGGGATTGATGGAATTGGAACATGAACCGACCGCGACAGTCGAGCTTGGCAAAGGCCGGTCGCATCGCAGCCTCGGGATCGCCCTGTTTTGGCCACAATCCGCCGGGCTGCAGTGCCATGTGGACGCGATCGACGTAGAACAGTTGCAAGTAATCCAAGCCATGGAAGGGGGACTCCGCTGCAGGCACCGTGCTCGCGGTGTTCTCCGCGAGCAAGTCTTGATCCATGAAGATCGAGAGGTATCGGCCTTCGACATAGGAGTCGCCGAGTTTCATCTTGATCTGTTTGTCGGTCCAGATCTGACGCTTGTCGATCCGCATGTCTTGCGTTTCGATCAGCAGTTCGCCGCTCGGATTCGATTCATCGGCAGGGGAGTAGATCTTGATGTCACCGATCAGTTGACCGTTGACGACCGGAGGTGGATGGCCACTGGTCCAATCGAATGCCGATTTGAATTGGATCTCGGCGCCTTTGGGATTCTCGATGAAGATCGCGCGGCGATTGCCGTTCGCGCTGTTTTGAGGGATGACGATCGTCAGGGGCTTAAACCGCCAGCGCTTGTCGGTGATCTGTTCGCGTTCTTGATAGAGCAAGATGCACTGGTCGCGTTCGATCATCAGGGGCGATTGGCGTTGCCAAGAGCCTTCGACAAAGAACGATTCCCACCATTGGGCGCCTGCATGCGAGGATGCTTGATGGCTGACCCATTTGGCAGTGGTGTCTTTTGGAATCGGGGCTAGGCGTGGAACGGCAGCGGCATGGTAAACAGCGAATGCTGCCAGCAGCGGAAGGAGAACTTGGAGATAGTGTTGCCAGAACTTCATGCCAAAACTTCATGAGAGCCGGGTAGGGATGAAATCCTCCCATCGACTCTTTGCCTTCAGGAGGCGTTCGATGAGTTCGCGGACGGCGCCGCGGCCTCCGGGGGATTGCATCACCCATTGGGCCGCGTTTTTGACCTCGGTAGCCCCATCTGCGACGGTTGCGCTGAGGCCGACTTCGTACATGACGGCGAGATCGGGAAGATCATCCCCGATGTAGCAGACCTCGGACATCGAGAACCCGGCGGTTTGAACCATTTCACGGGCCGCTGGCAGTTTGTCGGCGAAGCCTTGACGAACGTACGGAATACCGAGTTCGGCGGCTCGCAGTTTGACCACTTGGGAGTTGCGGGCGGTGAGCAATCCAAACTCGAAGCCGGCTTTGCGCCATAGCTTGATTGCGTGCCCGTCCCGCACATAGAACGATTTGCACTCGACCCCGGTGTTGTCGATGGTGATCAAGCCATCGGTCAGCACGCCATCCACGTCCGACAGGATCAGACGAATCGGTTTTGCCAAATCGGAATCGCGCATTGCCACGGTTGCATCTCTCGGGATCGGTTGGTTGGAGAACGGGTCTTTTGGGTTGGATGGGAGGAACGGCTCGTGCGAGTTATCGCAATGGGCCAAAAATGCGGAGCGTTGGAGGTCCATCGTGCCAAGGTTCCTCGGCAGAGGATGTTGCCAACGGGTCGGTTTCGGTGCGAACGTCCTCCGTCCAGGTGACCGAACGCGCAAGCGCGGGAGTGGTGGCGGTGCTCTCCAGTCCGAGGATGTCGGTGATATCGATCAAACCCAACGGGCGATCGTGGGCGTCGACCACTGGAAGTTCGCTGATCTTGCGATTGGCCATGATGTCGATGGCGTCTTGCAATCGCGCTCCGGATTGAATGGCGGAGAATTGGGTAGTCATGATTTCGTGGATGGGGCGATCCAATTCCGATTCGCGATGCTGTTCGAGCAGTTTGGCAAGATCGCTATCGGTGAAGATGCCCGCGAGGGTTCCATTCGCGTCGACGATCATCACGGCGCCTGAGCGTCTTCCTGGACGCGAGACGTCGACCAGCATGTGACGGATCGAGACGCTATCGATGCTGATGCGGCACTCGGCGACCCCGCGCATGATATCGTCGACCGTAGCGAGTTTGCGACCCAGGGCGCCACCCGGATGCAGTTCTGCAAAGTGTTCCATTTGAAACCCACGCGACTCGCTCACCACCAAGGCGAGGGCGTCTCCCAACGCGAGCATCGCGCTGGTGCTGGTCGTGGGCGCGAGATTGTGCTGGCAAGCTTCCTGGAAAGGAGGGAGCACCAGCGTCAAATCCGAGGCCCGCGCCAACGGGCTGTTGGCACCGCTGGTGATCGCGATCAAGGACGACGCGCGACGCGATAGATATGGGAGCAAGGCCACGATTTCTTCGGTCGAGCCACTATTGGAGAGAACGAGCACCACGTCGTTGGGACCGATGCATCCCAAATCCCCATGGATAGCTTCCGAGGGATGCAGGAAGTGAGCAGGGGTGCCGGTAGAGGCAAACGTGGCGGCGAGTTTGCGACCGATCAAGCCTGCTTTGCCGATACCGCATACGATCAAGCAGCCGCGCATGTGAATCAATTTGTCGACCGCCATCGCGAACTCATCGTCGAGCGCGCCTGCCAGTTGGCTGAGGGCTGCGATGCCATGATGAATGATGGCAGTGCCGCGAGCGATTCGCTTCTTGCGTTCGGAGGCCGAATTGGCCGATTTCTTTGCAGGGGATCCCATGACGACTGGCAATTCCATGCCGGAGTAATGAACTATTCCGTTGTTCGGCGTCGATCTGTTGGGGCTGATCCTCTCCCGAAATCCGTATCGGGAGCGAACACGGGGCGCGAGAATAGCATGTTCGCGAAGCTGTGCCAACCTCGATGCGATCAATGCTAGCTATGGGCGAGTGTCCACCCGCATGCTGCCGTCGCGTTACGGGCGCGCGATGCAATAGATTTGGTGGCCGATGCGCACGACAATCTTGGAACCGACAGCGATGCCTGCATACACCGTGGGACCGCTGAATTGCGAAGCTGCGTTCTGGCGTTCCGAGGTGGACTCGTTGCGGATAACGGTCGTCTCCGGCGGGAGTTGATCCGGATCGATCAGCGGGTTTTCGCTGAGCTTGCGAAACTCCGGACCGCTTGCCAAGACCGTTGTGACGCCGTCTTTGCCAAAGAAGTAAATCCGATCGTCGATGGCGATTGGCGTAGCCCAACACGACTGGGCGATGCGTTCTGCAAATTGGATCTCACCGCTGTCGATGGCTACGCAAGTGACGACGCCGACGCGATTCACCCAATAGGCGAAACCTTGATGTTGGATGGGGGATGCCCAACTGATGGAGAGTTTTTCGCTGGACCATACCCGTTCCACCTGCCAGCCATCAGCATCGTGACGGATGCGGTACAAGCCATTGGATTGCTTGGTCTTGGCATCCGGTTCGCCACCGCGTCCGGCGCTGGCTCCGACCAGCAGCGTGCCATTGCCGGCATCGATCGGTGTGGCTCCGGTATTGCCTGCAACGTCCTCGTAGGTCCAAAGACGCGTCCCTTCTTTGGCGTCGTAACCATCGAGTGAACCGGAGGAGCTCACGACGATTTGCTCGATGCCATCGACGACGAATCGAGCTGGGGAACTCCAGGAGCGGCGCGAGGTTCGCTCGGTTCGCCAGCGGATGTCTCCGGTGGAACGATCGAGCGCGAGTAGAGAGCTCGGTCCATCGTGCTCGATCAGAACGATCACTGAATCGCCAGCCAGACATGGGGATGCGGCGAGTCCGAACTCGGCTTGGAAGCGGCCGAACTCTTTTCCTAAGTCGCGTTGCCAAAGAACGGTGCCTTGATGATTCAGCGCCACGCAATCACCGCTTTCATACAAGACGATGATTTGTTCGGATGTGACCACGGGTGTGGGTGCGGCTCGGCTAACGAAGGTGCTGTTCGCTACCGGAGCGGAGTTTTTCGTTGCGTGTTGCCATAGGACTGCACCATCCTTGAGATCGATGCAGGTCAGGAGGAATTGGTCCTTCATCGGACCATCCACGGTGGTGACGAACACGCGATCTCCGTAAGCGACGGGACTGGATTGGCCGTGCCCGGTAAGGGTGGTCTTCCAAGCGAAACCGTCGCTGGTGGTCCACTGAAGCGGCAGAGAGGAGGCCGTTGTCTTAGATGCGCCCGCACCTAGAAACGCTGGCCAAGCTGCCGTTTGCGCGTGGCTTCGAGAGGCCAACAGGGAAACGATCAGCGCGAGGAAAAGCCGTGGCATGAGTTGTCCAGAGGTGCGTTGAGGATGGGAAACGGGAAAGCTCGGCGCGGCCGACTATCTGCCTCGACGTTTTTTGTTGGCGCCGGGTTTTCCAGAACTGGGCCTACCCGTGCTGGGGCGACCGGGACCCGAGCGGCCTGCCTTCGGTTTGCCTGGTCCGCGTTTTCCCGGCCCCGACTTGCCCAGGGAGCTGCGGCTCGCGCCGCGTCGTCCAGGGCCTGCGGGGGTTCCCTTCGTCGATTTTTTGCCGGCGGGCGAACGGGATGGCGAACCACTGCGTGCGAACTTGCCGCGGCGTTCTGGACGCGGAGCCATCACGTCGGCGTCTTCGGCGGAAGCCGTTCTGCGAGACGCAGGGCGGCGTGCACGAGGTGCATTCTCGGAACGAGGTGGCTTGCCCCGTTGTCCTCGGGCGCCCATGACTTCCGGCCCTGAGCCCGAACCCGATCGTCGGCCCTTGGGCTGCTTGCCCAATCGCTTGTGCATGCGTTGGGCTTCTGGGGTGCGCTGTGGGGGCGCAGGGGCGTCGTCGTCGAAGGCGAATGCGTCGTCCTCTTCGTCGTACTCCTCGTCGTCGTCGTCGAAGGCTAGGAACGGGCCGTCGTCTTCGGCGTTCTCCTCGTCGTCGTCATGGTCTCCGAGAAAGCCTTCATCGTCGTCATCCGCCAGCACTTTGCCGAATCGCTTCGAGGT